>NZ_JAMBDT010000109.1:0-16002 GCF_025143765.1 Gordonia sp. p3-SID1431 | reverse complement strand
GTGGGCGAGGTACTCGGTGTCGAGACCTCGGTGCGTGACCTGTTCGAGGCGCCGACAGTACGTGCGCTGGTGGGCGAGGTGTCCGGACACGCCGCGGCGCTGCCCCCGATCGTCGCGAATGCCGAACGGCCGGAACTCGTTCCGCTGTCGTTCGCACAGCAACGGATGTGGTTCATCAACCAGTTCGATCCGTCGCTTCCGACCTACAACATCTCGGTGGTGTTGCAGGTGACCGGACCTCTGGACACCGACGCACTGCGCCAGGCGATGGCCGACGTGGTGGGCCGCCACGAGGTCTTGCGCACCACCTTCCCCTCCGTCGAGGGGGCGGCATATCAGCTCATTCATCCGCGCGAGCAGATCGCCGAACGCCTCGACTGGGGGATCGTGGCGGATCAGCGCGAGCTGGAGAGCGCGATCGTCGCGGGCTTCGACGTGAGCGCCGACTGGCCGGTCCGTGCGCGGGTCTGGCCGGTCGAGCCGGGCCGATCCGTGGTCGCAGTGGTCGTCCATCACATCGCTGCCGACGGCGAATCGATGAATCCGCTCCTGGCCGACGTGATGAACGCCTACGACGCGCGGGTCGCCGGGCGGGCACCCGACTTCGAACCGCTCGAGGTCCAGTTCGCCGACTTCGCGCTATGGCAGCACGATGTCCTCGGCGACGGGTCCGACCCGGACTCGGTGATCGGCGCCCAGTTGTCCTACTGGGCAGACAAACTCGCCGATCTGCCCGAGGTGCTCACGCTGCCGTTCGATCGGCCGAGGCCGCTCGTCGCCTCGCAGCGGGGCGGCCGGGTCGGTGCGGTGATACCGGCCGAGATCGGCGACCGCGTGCGCGACCTCGCTCGCGAGGCCGACGCGACGCCGTTCATCGTGGTACATGCGGCGCTCGCGGTTCTGCTGGCGCGTCTGTCGGCGGGGGAGGACGTGGCGATTGCGACGCCGGTGGCCGGACGCGGCCAGCGTGTCCTCGACCCGCTGGTCGGTATGTTCGTCAACACCCTCGTCCTCCGCACGCAGATCGCCCCGTCGATGACGTTCGCCGAACTCCTCGAGCAGGCGCGCGAGACCGATCTCGAGGCGTTCGCCAACGCCGACGTCGCGTTCGAGACGCTCGTCGAACGACTCAACCCCGTGCGATCCGAAGCGTTCGCACCCCTCGCACAGGTGATGTTGACCTTCGGCCAGACCGCGATACCTGAGATGGGAGCCGACACGGCGCCGGCCTCGGTCGCCGGTCTTGACATCGAACCGATGTCGCCCGCGGACCCGCCGGCGAAACTCGACCTCACCGTCGGTGTCACCGTCCCCGAGGGCGACGGCGACTGGCCGCTTGAATTCGTGTTTGCACGGGACCTCTTCGATGAGGACACCGTGGCTCAGCTGGCCCGCAGGTTCGTCGCGATCCTCGATCAGCTGACGGCGCGGACCGAGGCGCCGGTGGCCGAGGCGGCGCTCCTCGAACCCGCCGAGGTTGCGGACATACTGCGTCGGTCCCGTGGCACCGAGATCGTCATCGCAGCGGAATCCGTTGTCGCCGGGGTAGAGGCCGGCACTACCCGGCATCCCGACACGATCGCGCTGACCTTCGCTGACCGTGAGCTGTCTTATCGCGAATTCGGAGCCCGGGTCGCAGATGTGGCGCGCGAGCTGCTGGCGCTGGGCGTCGGTCCCGACGTCGCGGTGGCGGTGTGCATCGATCGCGGCGTGGAGATGGTCGTGGCGGTCCACGCGGTGACCGCGGCGGGTGGACAGTACGTGCCCATCGACACCGCGGCCCCGGGCGACCGCGTGCGCTACATGGTCGAGACCGCGGGCGCGCGGGTCCTCCTCGTCGGACCGCGGCCCGTGGCGGCCGACCTGTCCGGTCTCGACGACGGGATCCGGCGCGTCACCGTCGATTCGACCCGCGACATCGATCGGTCGACTCCGCCGGTCACCGACGCCGAGCGCGTTCGGCCCATCCGCGGTGACGACGCGCTGTACACCCTGTTCACCTCGGGTTCGACGGGACGGCCGAAGGGCGTCACCGTCTCGCACGCGTCCGTGGCCAACCGGTTGTGGTGGGGACTCGACGAGTACCCCTGGACCCTGGGCGATCGCATCATCCAGAAGACGCCGTACACCTTCGACGTCTCGGTGCCGGAGCTGTTCGCGCCGTTGCTGACCGGGGCGACGATGGTGATCGCCGAACCGGGCGGTCACGCCGACCCGCTCTACATCGCCGACCTGATCGCGTCCAGCGGTGCCACCTCGGTGCACTTCGTCCCGTCGATGCTGTCGGTGTTCCTCGATGTCGTACCGGCCGAGACGATCTCGCGCCTGGGTACGCTCCGCTGGCTGTTCGCCTCCGGTGAGGCGCTACCGCCCGCGGTGGTGGCCCGTGCCCACGAGCTGCTGCCACACGTGCGGATCGTGAACCTGTTCGGTCCCACCGAGGCGGCGGTCGAGGTGGCCTACGCCGACGTGACCCGGGCACCGTCGGTCGTGCCGATCGGCGTGCCGGTCTGGAACACGACCACCCATGTGCTCGACGCGCGGCTGAACCCGGTCCCGACGGGAGTCCCGGGCGAGCTCTATCTCGGTGGCGAGCAGGTGGCCCGCGGGTACGCCGCGCAGCCGGGACTTTCCGCCGAACGCTTCGTGGCCGACCCGTTCGGCCGGCCCGGCTCGCGGCTCTACCGCACCGGCGACCTCGTGCGGTGGAACACCGACGGTGAGATCGAATACCTCGGCCGCACCGACTTCCAGGTGAAGCTGCGCGGCCAGCGCATCGAGCTCGGGGAGATCGAGTCCGTCGTGGCGGCTGCGCCCGGGGTCGTGCACGCCGCGGTGACGGTGGCCGACGCGCCGGGCGGCGGACAGCATCTGGTCGCCTATGTCGCGCCGTCGACCGTGGACATCGAGGTCCTGCGCGACGCGGTGACGCAGGCACTTCCGGAGTACATGCGTCCGACCCTGTGGATGCCGATCGACGACGTCGTGCTGAACAGCGCGGGCAAGCTCGACCGCCGCGCCCTGCCCGCACCCGACTTCGCGGGGCTCGACGCCGATTACGTCGCGCCCGCCAACGCGACCGAGGAGACCCTGGCGAGCATCGTGGCGGGTCTGCTCGGACTGGAGCGGGTGTCGGTCACCCAGTCGTTCTTCGCGCTCGGCGGCGACTCGATCATGTCGATCCAGCTCGCCTCGGCGGTTCGCGCCGCGGGGTTCACGCTCACGCCGCGAGACATCTTCGAGCAACGCACCATCCGGGCGATGGCCCGCGTGGTCGCCGGCGAGGCTCATCGCCTGCCGTCGCTCGACGAACCCACGGGCGGTGCGCATGGCGACATGCCGCTCCTGCCGGTGATGTCGTGGATGATCGAGCATTCATCGGAGCCCGGCGATTTCGCGGACTTCTCGCAGTACCGGGTGCTCCACGGGCCGTCGGGACTCACCGTGGACGCGTTGTCGGAGTTGCTGTCCGAGCTCATCGCGGTACACCCGATGCTGTCCGCCCGTCTCGCCCGCGACGGCGACCGCTGGCAACTCGTCGCCGGTTCCGGCGAGAGCCCAGATGGTTCGCACACCGACAGTCCGGGCGCAGCGCCGTACGTGTTCGCGCGGTCCTCGACCGCACCGGTGGGTACCCCCGGCCACGACGCCGACGTGCGCGCCGCGCATGCCGAGGCGCTGGCACACCTCGATCCGTCGACCGGCGTGCTCGTCGCAGCCGGCATCGTCACCGACGTCGACGGCGTCGGTCGGGTGGTCCTGGCGATTCACCATCTCGGTGTCGACGCGGTGTCCTGGCCGATCATCGTCGAGGACCTGGTGATCGGATGGGCGCAGCGGGCAGCAGGTCAGCCGATCGCGCTGCGGGCCGAGGCGACGTCCGAGCGGGCGTGGGCCCACGCGGTCGGCGCACAGGCCGACTGGCGCGCGACCGAGCTGCCGTACTGGCTGGAGCGGCTCCCGGCCTGGCCCACCGATCTCGGGATCGACTTCGACGCGTCGCGGGACCGGTTCGCCACCGAGGTGTCGGTGGTCCACTCATTCGACGCGCAGGTGACCGAGGCCGCGCTGACCTCGGTGCCGGAAGCGTTCCGCGGCAACGCCAACGACGTCCTGCTCGGTACGTTCGCCCGTGCGGTCCGGGCGTGGCAGGCCGCGCGCGGCATCGCCGACGTCGCACCCGTGACGGTCCTGGTCGAGGGCCACGGCCGCAAGGACGAGATCGTCACCGCCGACGGCGAACGCGCCGTCGACCTGTCCCGCACGGTCGGCTGGTTCACCACGATCGCCCCGGTCGCCGTCGATCCGTCCACCGACGTCGCCCATGCGGTGAAGTCGGCCAAGGAGGAACGCCTCGGGCAACCCGACGGCGGGCTCGGTTTCGGTGTGCTGCGCTACGGCGCCGATACCGAGCTGTCGCAGCGTCCGCTGCCGAGCATCGGGTTCAACTTCTTCGGCGCCGGACGCGCGGGACGCCCCGCGGCCGAACCCGAGCACGACGTCATCCCGTTCACCGGCGCGCCGAGCGCACCGGGGATGCCGCCGTCGGTGTCGGGCGCGATGGTCGCGCTGAACCCGTTGAGCGTCAACGTCGGAACGCAGAGCGACGGCGATGCCCGGCGCCTGACGGCCAACTTCACCTTCCCGTCGGCACTGTTCGGGACCGACGACATCGCCTCGCTCGCCGAATTGTGGGCGGATGAACTCGTCGCGCTCGCGCAGCACGTCGCCGCGGTCGGCGACCCGGGCCGCTCGCCGTCGGACGTGCCGGGCACGCCCGTCACCCAGGCCGAACTCGACGCGCTCGCGGTGCGTTTCCCGGGTGCGGACGTCTGGCCACTCACGCCGCTGCAGTCCGGTCTGTACTTCCAGTCGCAGATGGCGTCGCGAGACCCGTCGGCCGTCGACGATGGGCTGTCGGCGGGAGCCGCGAGCGTGGACGTCTACGTCACCCAGGCGGTCCTGCACCTCGGGGGCGACGTCGACCGCTCGCGATTGCGGTCGGCCGCAGAGGAACTGGTGGCCCACCACCGGGTGTTGCGCAGCGGGTACGTGCGTACGCCCGGAGGTGCACTGGTGACCGTCGTGCCCCCGCGCGTCGACCTGCCGTGGTCCGAAGTGTCCCTGGAGGCGGGTCTCGACGACCTCGGGGCCGCACAGCGGGTGCGCGAGATCGCCGACGCCGAACGGATCACGCCGTTCGATCTGGAGAATCCGCCGCTCATGCGGTTCGTCGGTGTCGAGCACGCCGCCGGTTCCGCGACGACGCTGAGCCTGATCGTGACCAACCACCACATCCTGCTCGACGGCTGGTCCGGGCCGCTGGTCCTCGCGGACCTGCTCGCGCTCTACGCCGGGGTCGGCCCGTACACGGCCACCATCGCCGCGGAGACCGACTTCGGCGATCACGTCCGGCGTCTCGCCGCCACCGACCGGGCCGCGGGTCTCGCCGCGTGGCGGGAGGTGCTGTCGCCGCTCGAGGAACCGACGCTGGTTTCCGGCGCCGAGGAGGCCACGACCACCTCGTTGCCGCGCAACCACGAGGAGTGGATCGACGCCGGGACGACGGCCGCGATCAATCGGCTCGCCCGCGAGCGCGGGGTCACGGTCAGCACGATCCTGCAGTTCGCGTGGGCGGTACTGCTGTCGCGGATGACCGGTAACCGGGTCGTCGCCTTCGGTGAGACCGTGTCGGGCCGCCCGTCGGACCTCGATGGTGTCGAGGGCATGGTCGGCCTGTTCATCAACACGGTCCCGAGCGTCGTCGACGTCGATCCGACCGCCGCCATCGGTGACGTGCTCGCCGCGATGCAGGCCGACAAGGTCGCAGTCCTCGACCATCAGCACGTCGGCCTCGCCGACCTCACCGCGCTGGCCGGGATGGGTGCCCTCTTCGACACCCTCACCGTGTTCGAGTCGTTCCCCGTGGACTCCGACTCGCTGTCGACGGCGGACACGTCGCTGGCCGGTGGTCTGCAGATCGTCGGCGTGGATGCCGACGACTCGACGCACTATCCGCTCAACCTCGCGTCGTCACCGTCGGGCGATCGCCTGCTGCTGAAGCTCAAGTACCTCCCGTCGGCCTTCGCCGACGACCAGGTGCGGGTGTTCGGTGCGGCACTGCGCGAGATCCTGCGGACGACCGTCGACGATGCGGATCGGCCGACCTCGGCGATCGCCCTGCTCGACGCGGCGGCAGCCGCCGAACTCGCCCCGGTGAACGGTCCGGCGGCGCCGGAGCCGCGACTGCTGGGCGAGGTCTTCGCCGACATCGCGGCCACGCATGCCGAGACCGTCGCGGTCACCGACGGCACCGGCGCATCGCTCACCTACGCCGAGCTCGACGAGCGCTCGAATCGTCTCGCGCGGTGGATGACCGGTCGGGGGATCGGCGTCGATCACGTGGTGGGGCTCGCGGTGGGACGCACCGTCGACCGTCTGGTCGGGCAGTGGGCCCTGGCGAAGCTGGGTGCGGCGTACCTGTCCGTCGACCCGACGCTGCCCGCCGATCGCATCGCGCACATGATCACCGATTCCGGTGTGCGACTGGTCATCACGTCCGATCGACGAGGACCGGATTCGGGCGTCGACGTCCCGGGCGAGGTCGAGTCGATCGATGTGCACACCCTTTCCGAGGCGGTGCGCAAGGTCGACGGCAGTCCGCTCACCCCGGGTGAGGTGTCGGGTGCCCCGCGTCTCGACGCGCTCGCCTACGTCATCTACACCTCCGGCTCGACCGGTGTGCCCAAGGGTGTCGCGGTCACCCATCGTGGTGCACACGCCTTTGCGGTCGCCGAGGCGCAGCGGTTCGGTATCCGTCCGGGTTCACGTGTACTCGGTTACGCCTCACCGAGTTTCGACGCCTCGGTGCTCGAGTGGCTGCTCGCCTCGACCTCGGGTTCGACGCTGGTCTACCGGCCGGACGAGGTCGTCGGCGGCGAGGTGCTCACCGGATTCCTCCGCGAGCACGCGCTGACGCACGTGTTCCTGACACCGAGTGTGCTGGCGACGGTCGAACCCGACGAGCTGCCCGCACTGCGGATGCTCGCCTCGGGTGGTGAGGCGGTTTCCACCGCCCTCGTCCGCGCGTGGTCGCACCGGGTCGCGTTCCACAACGCGTACGGTCCGACGGAGACGTCGGTGGCGGTCACCATCAGCGGTCCGCTCGATCCGGACGGACCGGTGACCATCGGCGCGCCCGTGCCGGGTACCGGTCTGCTGGTCCTCGACCAGCGCCTGGCGCCGGTGCCCGTCGGGATGGCCGGCGAGCTGTACGCCACCGGCGTCTCGCTGGCACGCGGTTACCTCGGGCGCCCGCAACTGACCGCCGAACGGTTCGTGGCGTCCCCGTTCGGGGTGCCCGGCGATCGCATGTACCGCACGGGCGACCGTGTCCGGTGGGTGCGCTCGGCGTCGGGTGAGCTGGTGCTCGAGTACCTGGGACGTTCGGACGACCAGGTGAAGCTGCGCGGGCTGCGCATCGAACTCGGCGAGATCGAGAACGCGCTGACTTCGCATCCCGGTGTCCAGACGGCCGTGGTGCTCGGGGTGGGCGGGCCGGTCGCGTCGTCGTTGGCCGCCTACGTGGTGTTGGCGTCGGAGGCGCCTGCCGTCGACGTCGGCGATCTGCGCGACCATCTCGCGGATCGGTTGCCCACGTACATGATCCCGGCGACGATCACGGTGCTCGACGCCCTGCCGCTCACCCCGACGGGCAAGCTGGACAAGCGGGCCCTGCCCGCCCCGGAGATCGCGGCGGACGACCTCGTGGCCCCGGAGACGGCGGCCGAGGCACGCGTCGTGGCCGTCTTCGCCGACCTGCTGGGCGTCGACGCGGTGTCGGTGACGGGTGACTTCTTCGCCCTCGGCGGCAACTCGCTGTCGGCGACCCGACTGGCCGCACGCGTTGGCGATGCGCTGAACGCCGACATCGGCGTCCGGGACGTGTTCGAGTCCCCGACCCCGCGCGCCCTGGCCGCTCTCGGAGAACACCGCGGCGGGTTGCGCGCTCCGGTGATCCGGGTCGAGCCCAGACCGGCGGAGATCCCGCTGTCGTTCGCGCAGCAGCGGATCTGGTTCATCAACCGCCTCGATCCGGCGTCGGCGGCGTACAACCTGCCGATCGGTGTCGAACTCGGCGGCGAGCTCGACGTCGAGGCCCTGAGCGCGGCGATCGGCGACGTCGTCGCCCGGCAGGAGATCCTGCGGACCACCTTCCCCGCCGTCGACGGCCGGCCGACGCAGGTCGTCCACGACGCCGACGGTTCGGCCGCGCTGCCCCGGCTCGTCGAATGTGCCTCGGAGGCCGAGCTTCTCGACGCGCTGTCGGCCGGTTTCGACGTCTCCACCGAGGTGCCCGTCCGGGTCCGGTTGTGGCAACGCGGCGAGGGTTCGTGGGTCCTGCTCGCGGTGCTGCATCACATCGTGGGTGACGGTGAGTCCATGCGGCCGCTGTTGGCCGATGTCGTGACCGCCTACCGCGACCGTGCCGCCGGCCGCACGCCGGAGCTGCCGCCGCTGCCGGTCCAGTTCGCCGACTACGCACTGTGGCAGCAACGCGAGCTCGGGGCGGTCGACGACCCGACGTCGGTGGTCGGCCGGCAACTGTCGTACTGGCTGCGTCAGCTCGCCGGGGTTCCCGATGTGCTGGAGCTGCCCGCCGACCGCCCGCGCCCGACCGTGGCGTCGATGCGGGGTGCGCGGGTGGACTTCGAGATCCCACACGAGGTCGCGACGCGGATCTCGGCGCTGGCGCGCGACCGCGGGATGACGCCGTTCATGGTGGTGCACGCGGGCCTGTCGGTGCTGCTCGCCCGGGTCACCGCGACCGACGACATCGCGGTGGCCACGCCCATCGCGGGTCGCGGACGCGCCGAGATCGACCAGCTGATCGGTATGTTCGTCAACACCCTGGTCCTGCGGGCCGAGGTCGACCCGTCGATGAGCTTCGCCGAACTGCTCGAGGACACCCGGGTCGTCGACCTCGACGCCTTCACCAACGCCGACGTGCCGTTCGAGACACTGGTCGAACGTCTGAACCCGACCCGGTCGAGGGCGTTCTCGCCGCTGGCACAGGTCATGCTCACGCTGACCAACGCCGGCAGCGGTTCACCGGTGCTCGAGGCGGAGGGGCTGCGGGTCGCGCCACTCGAGTCGCCGGTCACGTCCGCCCAGCTCGACCTGACGGTCGCGGTGGTCGCCCGTCCGGACCGGTCCTGGTCGGCGTCGATGGTGTACGCCACGGACCTGTTCGACGAGGGGACCGTCGAACTGCTCGCGCAGCGCCTGGTTACGCTCCTCGACGGGCTCACCGCCCGACCGGATGCCGCGGTCGGGGAGTGTCCGCTCGTGACGCCCGCGGAACGTGATCGCGTGCTGGCCTGGTCGGCGGGTGCCGCGACGCGGCCGACCGGTGCGACCCTGCCGGGCATCATCGGATCCCGGCAGCCCGGCGCGGGGGAGCCGAAAGTCGGCGAGAACGGTGTGGCCGGCCGCGGGGTCGGGTACAACGGTCGCGGCGGGTACAACGGCCTCGTCGACCCCGACGGGTACAACGGCCTGAACGGGGACGCGGGTCGCTACGGTCACGATGGTTCCGACGGCAGTGGTCCCGGTGGGGATGACTGAGCGCAGCGAACACAGGGGGAATGGGGAACGCAGGACGAGACGGCAGGCGACGAGGCGAGATGGAGGCCCAACGGTGACCGATGTGGTGCATGTGGCGACGAGGTCCGACGTACCGGCCATCGTGTTCGGTTCGCGTCGCGTCAGCTACGCCGAGTTCGGTGCACGGGTCGACTCACTGGCTCGTCATCTGATCTCCATCGGTGTCGGACCCGACGTCGCCGTCGCGGTCGCCATCCCGCGGTCGGTCGAGCTTCTCGTCGCCATCCACGGCGTCGTCGCGGCGGGCGGACACTATGTCCCGCTCGACGTCGACGCGCCGTCCGACCGCACCCGGTACATGCTCGACACCGCCGATGCCCGGCTCGTTCTCGTCGCCGCCGAATCCGCTGTCGCGCTGCCGACGGACGTCACCGCGCTGGTGGTCGACACGACAGTCGAGGTCGACCCCGCCACCGCACCGGTCACCGACGGCGAACGGCTTGCGCCCCTCCAGTCCGCCGACGCGGCCTACACGTTGTTCACCTCGGGGTCGACGGGTCGTCCGAAGGGTGTGACGGTGTCGCACGCGGCGATCGTGAACCGCCTGGAGTGGATGCGGGACTGGTATGCGATCAAGGACTCGGACGTCTTCGTGCAGAAGACGCCGGTGACGTTCGATGTGTCGGTGTGGGAGTTGTTCCTGCCGTTCGCGGTGGGGGCGACGTTGGTGGTGGCCGAGCCGGATCGGCATGGTGATCCGCGGTATCTCGCCGAGTTGATCACGGCCGAGAAGGTGTCGGTCATCCATTTCGTGCCGTCGATGTTGTCGGTGTTCCTGGATGTCCTGGGCGATCGGGTGGGTGAGCTGTCGTCGTTGCGGTTGACGTTCACCTCGGGTGAGGCGTTGACCGCGCCGGTGGCGCAGGCGTTGGTGGCGGCGTTGCCGGGCAACGAGGTCCACAATCTGTACGGTCCGACCGAGGCGGCGGTGGACGTGACCGCTCATCAGGTGCGGGCGGGGGAGACGTCGGTGCCGATCGGCGTCCCGGTGCCGAGCACCACCACCCTCGTCCTCGACTCGCGACTTCAGCTCGTGCCCTCGGGCGTGCCCGGGGAGCTGTATCTGGGGGGCGTGCAACTCGCCCGCGGTTACGCCTCGCAGCCCGGCCTGACCGCCGAACGGTTCGTCGCCAGTCCCTTCGCGGCTCCCGCGCGCGGCGAGGCGGCCGACAACACCGACGGTTTCGGTGAACCCGGTGAACGTCTGTACCGTACCGGCGATCTCGTCCGCTGGAATGCGCGTGGCCAGTTGGAATACCTGGGCCGCACGGACTTCCAGGTGAAGCTTCGCGGACAGCGACTGGAGCTGGGGGAGGTCGAGTCCGTCCTCATGTCGGCGCCGGGTGTCCTCCACGCGGCCGCCACCGTGGCGAAGGTGTCCGGGCAATCACACCTCGTCGCCTATGTCTCGCCGGCGTCGGTCGACATCGACGCGGTGAAATCGGTTGTCGCGCGGACACTGCCGGCCTACATGCGGCCGACGGTGTGGATGGCACTCGAGCAGCTGCCGCTGAACAGTGCGGGCAAGGTCGCCCGGCGTAAGCTGCCGGTCCCCGAACTCACCGTCGAGGAATTCGCCGCACCCGAGTCCGACGCCGAGACCTCGATCGCGGCCATCGTCGCCGATGTGCTGGGCGCCGACCGGGTCAGCGTGACGCAGTCGTTCTTCGACCTCGGCGGCAACTCGCTGTCCGCGGCGCGTGTGGCGGCGCGCGTGGCCGACCTGCTCGACGTCGACGTGTCGGTGGGCGACCTGTTCGACGCGCCGTCGGTGCGGGATCTGGCCGCCCTGGTGTCCGGACGCGGCCGGAGCGTCCCGCGCGTCACCGCGATGCCGCGGCCCGCGCGGTTGCCGTTGTCGACGGCGCAGAGCCGCATGTGGTTCATCAACCAGTTCGACACCGCCTCGGCGGCCTACAACATCCCGATGGCCCTGCGGCTGACCGGAGCCCTCGACCTCGACGCGCTCGCGGCCGCGGTCGGCGACGTGGTCGCCAACCACGAGATCCTGCGCACCACCTACCCCAGCGACGAACAGGGGCCGTTCCAGCTCGTCACCGATGCCGACACGGCCCGCGCCCGCCTCGACTGGCAGGCGGTGGAGACCGAGGATGATCTGTTCGTCTCCGCGACCACCGGCTTCGACGTCGCCGCCGAGTTCCCCCTCCGGGTCAGGGTCCTGCGCCGCGCCGACGACGTGGTGGACGTCGTCGTCACCGTGCACCACATCGCCTTCGACGGTGAGTCGACCCCGGTCTTCGTGCGCGACCTGCTCGGCTCGTACCTGGCCCGGACGAACGCCGCACCACCGGTCGCCGCGCCCGCGGTCCAGTACGCAGACTTCGCGCTGTGGCAGCGCGAATACCTGGGCGCCGCCGACGATCCCGGCGCACCGATGGGTCGTCAACTCGCGCACTGGCGCGAGGTCCTCGCGGATCTGCCCGCGGTGACCGACCTGCCGATGGATCGCCCGCGGCCGGCCGTGCTCGACACCGCGGCCGCCGTCGAGTCCGTGACCGTCGACGACGCGCTCGCCGCCGCCCTGGAAGACGTGGCGCGCAACCGCGACGTCACGATGTTCATGGTGCTGCACGCGGCACTCGCCGTCACCGTCGCGCGGCTCGCCTCGACCCGGGACGTCGTCATCGGCACACCCATCGCCGGCCGCCCCGACGCCGCGCTCCACGACCTCGTCGGCATGTTCGTCAACACGCTCGTGCTGCGCACCGACGTCGACCCGGCATCGACCGTCGACGACCTCATCGCCACGATCCGCGCCACCGACCTCGATGCCTTCGCGCACGCCGACGTGCAATTCGATGATCTGATCGAGGAACTCGCGCCCGAGCGGTCCACGGCCTATCCGCCGCTGGTCCAGATCGCCTACACCCTCGTCGCCGCCGGGGGACAGCCGGAGGAGATCGACCGGGTGGAGCTCTCGGGTCTGAGTGCCGAACCGCTCGGGGCCGCCGCCCCGATCGCCAAGTTCGACCTCACCGTCTCGGTGTCCGAACGGACCGGGTCGTCGCCGATGCGGGCCGACTTCCTGTACGCCACCTCGTTGTTCGACGCCGCGACCATCCGGCGCGTCGCCGAGGTCTGGCTGCAGGTGATCGCCGCGATGGCCACCGACCCGTCGCTGCCCGTCGGAGACGTCGACATCGTCGGCATCGACGCCGCCGCCCTCAGCGCGCCGAGCCGCAACTCCGTCGGCGAGACGGCGCCGGCCGCCGACGGCGGGGTCACCGAGCCGGTGACCCTCACCGAACTCCTCGCGCGGCGCGACCTCGACCCGCATCGTCCGGCACTGGTCCACGACGGCACCGAGATCTCGTACGCGGAATTCGAGGAACGGACCAATCGTCTGGCTCGCCAGTTGATCTCCCGCGGGGTCGGGCCCGGTGACGTGGTCGCCGTCGGCCTCGAGCGGTCGATCGGGTCGGTGGTCGCCGTGTTCGGTGTCATCAAGGCGGGTGCCGCCTACGTGCCGATCGACCCCGCCTACCCGAGTGACCGGATCGCGTTCATGGTGGCCGATTCCGGTGTGCGCCTCGGCATCACCGATGCGCCGACGCGGGACAGGCTGGGAGAATCATCCTGCGAATGGCTCGAACTCGCCTCGCTGGACGATCCGGCCGTCGCCGGTGGACCCGTCACCGACGCCGAGCGTCATCGGCCGGTCCTTCTCGACGACCTGGCCTATCTCGTCTACACCTCCGGTTCCACCGGACGGCCGAAGGCGGTCGGGGTTCCGCATCGCGGCATCGCGAACTTCGTCGCCGCGCTGACCGAGGTCACCGGAACGCCGGCGCAGGCCCCCGACACCCGTGTCCTGCACGTCGCATCCCCGAGCTTCGACGCCTCGGTGCTGGAGATGATGTGGTCGATCGCGGTCGGGCACACCCTCGTCGTAGCGCCCGCGTCGGAGTACGCCGGCGACGCACTGGGCCGCATCCTCGAGCGCGATCGGGTCACCGACACCCTCATCACCCCCACGGTGCTGGCGACCGTCGATCCGCGCCGGGGCCGCACCGTCCGCAACCTCGTCACCGGTGGCGAGGCCTGCCCACCCGAGCTGATCGCGCGGTGGGCCACACCGGAATCCGGCCGCCGGATGTTCAACTTCTACGGCCCGTCGGAGGCCACCGTCTGGGCGACCACCGGACGATCCGAGCCCGGTGCGCCCGTGACCATCGGACGACCGGTCCGCGGCTTCGCCGCCTACGTGCTCGACGGCCGTCTGCACCCGGTACCCCAGGGCGTGGTGGGTGAGCTCTACCTGTCGAGCGGCGACTCGCTGGCGCGCGGATACCTCGGCCGCCCCGGCCTCACCGCGTCGTCGTTCGTGGCCGACCCGTTCGCCCGCAAGGCGGGCCACCGCATGTATGCCACCGGCGACCTGGTGCGGATCACCGCGACCGGCGAGATCGAGTTCGCCGGGCGCGCCGACCACCAGGTCAAGATCAACGGCCAGCGAGTCGAACTCGGCGAGATCGAGTCCGTCCTCGGTGACCAGCCGGGCGTCGGCTCGGTCGTCGTGGCCGGGGTCGACGACGACCACGGTCGCACCCGGCTCGTCGCCTACCTCGTGGCCGACGACTCCGCCGGCGACCGCCTCGACGCCGACGCCGTCCTGGCCGGGGCTGCGGATCGGCTTGCCGGACACATGATCCCGCACTCGGCGATGGTGCTCGACGAGCTGCCCGTGACCCCGGGCGGCAAGCTCGACCGGCGCGCGCTGCCGGTACCCGAGTTCACCACGCCCGCCGACGGGTACGTCGCACCGGCGACGACCGCCGAGGAGACCCTCGCGGCGATCGTCGCGGGGCTGCTGGGTCTCGGCACCGTCTCGGTCACCGAGTCCTTCTTCGCGCTCGGCGGGGACTCGATCATGTCCATCCAGCTCGCGTCCGCCGCGAAGGCCGCCGGGTTGTCGCTGTCGCCGCGAGAGATCTTCGAGCAGAGGACCATTCGCGCGATGGCGCGGGTGGCGTCGGCAGGTGGGGACCGGGCCCCGATGCTCGCGGAGCCCACCGACGATCCGGCCGGACGGGTCGATCTCCCGCCGATCGTGTCCTGGCTCGTCGACGCCGCTCGGACGCCGGCCGACCTCGCCGACTTCAACCAGTCGATGGTGCTCACGGCGCCGGCCGGACTCACCGTCGCCCACCTCGGCGAGGTGCTCGGCGCGCTGGTCGCCGCGCACCCGATGCTGAGTGCGCGCCTGGAGTCCGCCGGGGACACCCAGACCGGGGACACCCAGACCGGTGACACCTGGACCCTCACCACCGGAACACCTTTCGATCCCGGCGCCTCGATCGTCTCGGTGGCGACGGACACCGTACCCGGCGAGGCCGGGTTCGCCGATGCGCTGGTCGACGCGCATGCGCAGGCGGCGCGCCGCCTCGACCCGGCCGCCGGGCGGCTGGTCGCCGCGACGGTGGTCAGCGGCGCCGCCCCGCAGGGTTCTCCCGACGAGGCGGATCGGTCCGTACGAATAGTGCTGGTACTGCACCACCTCGCCGTCGACGCGGTGTCCTGGCCGATCCTGATCGAGGATCTGCTCACCGTCCACGCCCAGCTGACCGCGGGGCAACCGGCGGCGGTCCGCGCCGAGGAGACCTCGCAACGTGCGTGGCAGCGGGCACTCACCGCGCAGCTCGACGCCCGTCGTGGCGAAGCCGGGTACTGGCTCGAGCGCTCCCCGGCCGTCCCGACCGACTTCGGTGCGCCGCTCGACCCCGACCGCGACCGATACGGCACCCTGACCTCGATCGTCCACCGCGTCGACCCGGCCATCGTCGACCCGTTGACGACGACTGTGCCCGAGGCGTTCTCGGCGTCCGTCGTCGACGTCCTGCTCGGCACCCTCGCGCGCGCGGTCCGCTCCTGGCAACATGATCGCGGCATCGCCGACGCCGCTCCCGTCACCGTGCTCACCGAGGGGCACGGCCGATACGAGGACGTCCTGCTCACCGGCCCGGACCCGCGTCGCGCCGACCTGTCGCGCACGGTCGGCTGGTTCACCTCGATCGCCCCGCTCGCCCTCGATCCGGCCGACGACGTCGTCCACGCGGTCAAGGCGGCCAAGGAAGAACGCCTCGGCATGCCCGACTCCGGGATCGGGTTCGGCCTGCTGCGTTACGCCGCCGACGGCCGCGGCCCCGGCGACCCGGCCGCGCAACTGCATTCGCGTCCGCTGCCGACGATCGCGTTCAACTATCTCGGGACCCGCGGTACGACCGGTCAGAGCGAGGACCCGACGACCCCGGACGGGGCCGACCCCCTGTCGTCGGTCGCCCCGTCGTCCGACACCGCAGCACCGGCCGGGGGGGG
>NZ_JAMBDT010000108.1:0-16145 GCF_025143765.1 Gordonia sp. p3-SID1431 | reverse complement strand
CTATGCTGGCGCTTTCCCTCCGTGGCGGGTGACCGCCTCGAGACGAAGGTGAGGACGACGACGATGTCCGGCGAACACAGGTCCCTGGGCCACATCCGACTGACCTCACACAGCGGCGGGGTCGACGCTCCGCCCATCCACTGGGGGGCGGCCACCGCGGCGGAACGCGGTCCCGTCATCGGGACGACGGGCACACGTGCGCATCGCAATGTCATCGGTACCCACAGCGGCTCCTACAGCGTCTATCGCGCACTGGCCGTCGCCGCCGGCGCCCTTGCACGAGAGCACCGAGCCGATCTCACCAACACCTCGCCCACCGACCACATCGGACCGTATCCACAGTGGGGCGATCCGCGCGCGATCGTCTCGCTGGATCCCTGGGGTGCGACAGTCGCCGAGAGTTTCCCCGACGAGATCGCTCGCGGTTACGACATCCGGCCGACCATCGCGGTGACCAAGGCGCACGTCATCCTTCCCGAGATCGCCGAGGCGATCGAGAAGGGCCGTCTGGTCCCCGACGGTGAGGTTCTGCTGCCGAGTGGCGCGGCTCTGGTCACCAAGGCGGCCGTGGAACCGGTGTGGCATCTTCCCGGCGTCGCCGAGCGGTTCGGCTGCTCCGAGGCCGAGCTGCGCCGGGTGTTGTTCGAGGAGACCGGCGGCATGTATCCCGAACTCGTCACGCGGTCGGATCTCGAGGTGTTCCTCCCGCCGATCGGCGGGCAGACGGTCTACATCTTCGGCAACGCCCGCGACCTCGCCGACCCCTCGGTGGAACTCACCGCACGGGTGCACGACGAGTGCAACGGCTCCGACGTGTTCGGCTCCGACATCTGTACGTGCCGTCCATATCTGACGCATGCAATCGAGGAGTGCATCCGCGGCACCCAGCGCGGCGGCGTCGGCTTGGTCGCCTACTCCCGCAAAGAGGGACGCGCCCTCGGCGAGGTCACCAAGTTCCTGGTGTACAACGCCCGTAAACGCCAACTCGGCGGTGACACCGCGGACCAGTACTTCGCCCGCACCGAATGCGTTGCGGGCGTACAGGACATGCGGTTCCAGGAGCTCATGCCCGACGTCCTGCACTGGTTCGGGATCACCAGGATCCATCACCTGGTGTCGATGTCGAACATGAAGTACGACGCCATCACCGGCTCGGGTATCGAGGTCGGCGAACGGGTCAACATCCCCGACGAACTGATCCCCGCCGACGCCCGCGTCGAGATCGACGCGAAAATGGCTGCCGGTTACTTCACGCCCGGACCCGTGCCCGATGCCGAACAGCTGCGTCAGGTCAAGGGCCGGGGGTTGTGATGACCGGAGCACCAGAGGTGGAACTCTCCGCCTCACAGGCCGCCCGGCTGCTGCGCTCCACCGCCACCGTCCGGAGCCGGTCGCGACAACTCCTCGAACGGGCGCGGGCCGGCGAGTCGTCGTGGTTCATCGTCCACGACGATGCGCGGGACGCGGCAGCTGACATCGTCGTGGAAACGACTCGGTTGCGATATCCCGACGGAGACATCCCTTTTCACAGCAGGTGGCGACATTTCGAGGCAGGCGGTATCGACCGCCTCGGCGCTCTCGACGCCGCCTTGCCCCCGGCCGGCTCGGCGGAGCGAACCCGCGCGCTCATCGACGTCGTGCTGGTCAGCGTCCTCCTCGATGCCGGCGCGGGACCCGAGTGGTCGTTTCGGGAACGGTCGAGCGACCTGGTTCTCACCCGTTCCGAGGGGCTCGGCGTCGCGAGCTGGGTGGCGTTCTGCGAGGGGGTGTTCTCGAGCGACCCGGCCGATCCCCTGCGGGTCGACGCCACCGGTCTGGGCACGGTCACGGCGGACACTCTCGGCGCGGCCTTCCAGGTGGGTCCCGACAACCCGCTCACGGGCCTGCCCGGGCGGGTCGATCTCCTGCGCCGCCTGGGCGAGGTGTTGTCGAGCCGCCCCGAGATCTTCGGTCCGGACGCCCGGCCGGGCGGCCTGTTCGATCACCTCACCCGCGGTGGTCGTGCGGAGGTGCCCGCGGTCGACATCCTGAGCGGGGTACTCGAGTATCTGGGCCCGATCTGGCCGTCGGACAACACGATCGACACCCACCCACTGGGCGACTGCTGGCATCACGACGCCGTCGTCGGCCCGGGCCTCACCGCCGGCTGGGTGCCGTTCCACAAACTGTCCCAGTGGCTGACCTATTCGCTTCTCGAACCGTTCCGCTGGGCCGGTGTCCAGGTGACCGGACTCGACGAGCTGACCGGCCTCCCCGAATACCGCAACGGTGGCCTTCTCCTCGACTCGGGTGTGCTCGCGCTGCATGAGGAGGCCTGGGCGGACCGGGAGTGGGAGGTCGGCGACGAGCTCGTCGTCGAATGGCGGGCGCTCACCGTCGCCCTTCTCGACGAGATCGCCGACCTCGTACGCGACCGCCTCGACGCCGATGCAGCCTCGATGCCCCTGGCCTGCGTGCTCGAGGGTGGCACGTGGGCGGCCGGCCGCGTGCTCGCGAGCCGACTTCGCGATGGGTTGCCGCCGTTGACGATACGCAGTACCGGCACCGTTTTCTGAGCCGACCACCGACCGAGAGGAACCCATGGGCAGCGTCGCCGTCATCGACCATCCGCTGGTCCAACACAAACTGACCCTGATGCGTCGCAAGGAGACGTCGACCAACGACTTCCGCCGTCTGCTCGACGAGATCTCGATCCTGATGGCGTACGACGTCCTGCGTGACATCCCGATGCACGAGATCACCATCGACACACCGCTCGAGACCACCACCGCCCGGGTCATCGACGGCAAGAAGCTGGTGTTCGCCGCTGTCCTGCGGGCCGGCGCCGGTATCGCCGACGGCATGCTGACCGTGGTTCCCGGCGCGCGCGTCGGACACATCGGCCTCTACCGCGACCCGAAGACCATGGTCGTCGTCGAGTACTACTTCAAGATGCCGTCGGAGCTGTCCGAGCGTGATGTCGTGATCGTAGATCCGCTTCTGGCGACCGGGCATTCGGCGGTCGCCGCGATCGACCGGATCAAGGAGTACGGTCCGAAGTCCATCAAGTTCGTCTGCCTGCTCGCCTGCCCGGAGGGCATCGAGGTCCTGCATCGCTCACACCCCGACGTGCCGATCTTCACCGCGGCGGTCGACCGCGAACTCGACGACAACGGCTTCATCCGCCCCGGACTCGGTGACGCCGGCGATCGCATCTTCGGAACCGCGTGATCTCGAGGAGCAGGAAGGAACCCTGCACCCTGAGGTGCGAGCGAAGCGAGCCACGAAGGGTGTAGCAACACGTCTCACCAGGCCCTTCGAGGCTCGTCGCTTGCGCTCCTCACACCTCAGGGAGCAGGGGTTATGGGCTTCTTTCGGATTAGGGAGCATGGTTCGTGGTGCTGCTGCGCGCATACCAGCGGTGTTCGGTCTACGACACCTGCCAGGCCACCGCGGCACCGATCGCCCCGGTGGCGTTCAGTGCCCAGTGCAAGGCGATCGGTGCGAGGAGGCTCGTGGTGCGTTGCCGCAACCACCCGAGCACGAAACCCGCGGCCCCGGTTGCCACGACCGCGCCTGTGATGCCGGCGATCTGTGCAACCGTCCCGGCACCCAGCACGCCGCTCAGGCCTTCGTTGCCCGCGGTGAGACCGGTCGAGGACAGGATGTGCCACAGACCGAAGGCGATCGCACCGACGACCAGCGTCGTCAACGGGGTGAACAACCGGCCCAGAACCCCTTGCAGCACACCGCGGAACAAGACCTCCTCCGGGAGAACGGTCTGCAGCGGAATGATCACGAACGCCGCCAGGAGGGCCTCGGAGGTATCGTCGTAGCGGTCGGACAGGAAGAACTCACGCGTCGCCGGGATCGCGACCGCTGTCGAGACCACGGCCGCGACCACGAGGACCGCGGCCACGGCGACCGGGATGCCGGCGCGCAGTTCCGCACGGCTCAGGCCGAGGTCCCGCCAGCCGAGGCCGGCGAGGCGGGCGATGCCCACGGCCACGACGGCGGCAACCGGGACGATCGCCACCGACAGCGGGCCGTCCGCGAGATGCGCACCAATATTCACCGCGACGAGGAACACGATCACCACGACCAGTAGCGCGACGTCGGTGCGCCGGGACGGGGTGATCACCCGGTCGAGTCTGCCGTACCGCGCCATGGCGGTGTCGGTGAACGCGGCCGCGGTGTCGCAGAATGATTCGGTGCCAAGACCCGCGACCGTCGTCGACCGCCTCGAACGTCACCAGGTCGCCCTCTACCTCGGCGCGATAGTCGCCGGACTGTGTGCGGGACTGGCCGCACCCGGTCCCGCCGAGGGCCTCGAGTCGGCGATCACGCCGCTGCTCGCCGCGCTGCTCTATGTCACCTTTCTGCAGATCCGCCGGTCCGATCTCCTGGAATCGCTGCGTGACCGGCGGTTCCTGGTCGCGGTGCTGTTCCTGAACTTCGTCGTGGCGCCTCTTCTGGTGGCCGTGTTGTCCTCAGCGCTGCCCGCCGACGACGCGATCCGTCTCGGCGCGCTATTGGTGCTGTTGTGTCCGTGCGTCGACTACGTCGTCGTGTTCGCCGGACTCGGCGGCGGGGACGCCCGACGACTCCTTGCCGCGACGCCGCTGCTGCTCCTCGCCCAGATGCTGCTGACACCGCTGTACTTGATGCTGCTGCTCGGTGACGAACGGTCGGTGATCGAGCCGGAGCCGTTCCTCTGGGCGTTCGCGGTCCTCATCCTCTGCCCTCTGGCACTCGCGTGGCTGACCCAGGCGTGGGCGGACCGGTCCGAGGCGGGTCGTCGAACCTCGGCCGGCGCCACGATGACGATGGTCCCGCTCATGGTGGCCGTACTCTTCGTCGCCGTGAGTTCCCAGGTGCCTCTCGTCGGTTCGCGTTTTGCCGACATCGCCGGGGTGATCCCGGTCTACGCCGCGTTCCTCGCGATCATGGTGGCGGCCGGCGTCGCGGTGGCGCGCGTGTTCCGCCTGGCCCCGGAGCCGTCGACGGCGGCCGTCTTCTCCGGAGCCACCCGCAACTCGCTCGTCGTCCTGCCACTCGCGCTGGCGCTGCCGGTCGGGGCGGAACTGGCCGCGGCGACGGTGATCACGCAGACGCTCGTCGAACTGATCGGGATGGTCGTCCTGGTGTGGGCGTTCACTTGTGTGGCACGTCGGCGCTGAGGCCGCCGTCCATCACGAACTCGGCACCGGTCGCGTACGAGGACTCGTCGCTGGCCAGGAACACCACGAAGGTCGACACCTCGCGTGACTCCGCGGCCCGGCCCATCGGCACGGTCACCATGTCGTCGGGGATCCCCTCGGTCATCGGCGTCCGGATGAGACCCGGGTGGATGGAGTTCACCCGCACGTTGTGCGGAGCCAGTTCGAGCGCAACCGATTTCGCCAGACCACGCACGCCCCACTTGCTCGCGACATAGCCGTGCGCCCAGGGACTTCCGCGCAGGCCCTCCACCGACGAGACGTTGATGATCGAGCCACCGCCGGCGTCGATCATCAGGTCCGCGACCGCCTGGATTCCGAGGAACGTGCCCGTCAGGTTCACGTCCAGGATCTGCTTCCACTTGTCCAGCCGGAACTTCTGGATCGTCGAACCGTTCACGATGCCGGCATTGTTCACCAGGACGTTGACCTTGCCGAACTCGTCTACCGCGGTGGACACCGTCGTCTGCCAGTCCTCGGGCGAGGTGACATCCAGGTGGACGTAGCGCGCCGCGTCCCCCAGTTCGGCGGCCAGCGCCTCGCCCTCGTCGTCGAGGATGTCGCCGATCACCACCTTCGCCCCCTCGGCCACGAGGGCCCGGGCGTGCTCGGCGCCCATGCCCCGCGAACCACCGGTGATCACTGCAACCTTGTCGTCTACGCGTCCCATGGGCGGCAACGCTACCGCGACGAGCGCGAAAATAGAACAGGTTCCACCGGAAAATGGTCTACTGAACAGACAAACGTCCGGACAGGTGTACACCACGCCCCACCGGCGCCGATCGAACACAAGGAGTTCCACCTCATGTCCTTCCGGGTAGCTCTCGTCGGAACCGGCAACGTCGGCCGGTTGTGCCTCACCCAGCTGATCGAGGATCCGCGGTTCGAACTCGTGGCCGTCTGCGTGTCTACCCCTGAAAAAGTCGGTGTCGACGCCGCGACGCTCGCTGGGCTGGAGACACCCACCGGAGTCCTGGCGGTGGGCGACCTCGACGAGGCGATCGCGACGAAGCCGGACTGTGTCGTGTACTGCGCCATGGGTGACACGCGCCCCGTCGAGGCCTTCGACGATGTGGTGCGCATCCTCGCCGCCGGGATCGACGTCGTCGGGTCCTCCCCGAACACCCTCCAGTACCCCTGGGACGTCATGCCCGCGAAGGCGATCGCGAAGATCGACGAAACCACCGCGGGCAGCGGCGCCAGCCTGTTCGTGACCGGCGTCGATCCCGGATTCGCCAACGACCTCATCCCGTTCGTCTTCGCGGGCACCTGCCAGCACATCGAGCAAGTGCGCTGCATGGAGATCGCCGACTACGCGACCTATGACGGGGCGACCGTCATGTTCGACGTCATGGGCTTCGGCAAACCGCTCGACGAGACCCCCATGCTGTTCCTGCCGGGGGTACTGGGGTTCGCATGGGGCACGACGATCCGGCAACTGGCCGCCGGTCTCGGCGTCACCGTCGACGACATCGAGGAGATCTCCGAAAGCGAGCCTGCGCCGGAGGATTTCGACATCGCGGCCGGTCACATCGCTGCGGGCACCCGCGCGGCCGTGCGTTTCGAGATCATCGGCAAGGTGGCCGGCGAACCCGTGATCGTCATCGAGCACGTGACGCGGCTTCGAGGTGACCTGCGGCCGGACTGGGCGCAGCCGGCTCAGCCCGGCGGGTGCTACCGCGTCGAGATCACCGGCGAACCGTCGTACACCGTCGACATCATGCCGACGAGCCGCAAGGGTGACCACAACCACGCCGCCATCGTCGCCGCGGCCGGCCGGATCGTGAACGCCATCCCCGCGGTGGTCGACGGGCCCGCGGGACTTCGCACCACACTCGACCTTCCGCTGGTGACGGGCCCGGGGGTTTCGACAGGCTCAACCGGCGGGTAGGCGGCTCCGCGCCCACGGAATTCGCAAACCCACCCCTTTTCCGTAAACGCACCACGCTCGGACCGGGTGGGTTCACGAAAAAGGGGTGGGTGTGTCGACGTCACACCATCCCGGCGTCGTGCATCAGGATCGCGACCTGGACCCGGTTGCCCGCGTCGAGTTTGGTGAAGATGTGCGAGATGTGCGACTTGACCGTCGCAAGACTCATGTAGAGCCGTTCAGCGATCTCGGCGTTCGACGCCCCGCGGGCGAGCTCGACGGCCACATCACGCTCGCGTGCGGTGAGTCGGTCGACACGTTCGACCGCGGACGAGGTCCGGTGACCGCCGCTGGTGACGACCTGTTTGATCAATGCGGCGGTCACCGAGGGACTCAGGGCCGGTCGACCGTCGAGCACCTGGTGGATGGCCGCGACGATGTCGTCGGGTGGCGTGTCCTTGAGCAGGAATCCGTCGGCACCCATCGCGAGTGCGCGGACCACGTAGTCGTCGGCGTCGAAGGTCGTGAGCACGATGATCGCGGGTGGCGAGACCAGTGCCTTGAAGCGGCCGGTGGCCGCGATCCCGTCGAGCACCGGCATCCGCAGATCCATGAGGACGAGATCCACGGGCGCCGTGGCATGGGTGTCGAGGGCCTCCTGCCCGTTGCCCGCCTCGGCGACGATGTCGAGGCCGGCATCACCGCCGAGGAGGAGCCGGAGTCCGGAACGGACGAGGGGGTCGTCGTCGACGATCATGATGCGGGCGGTCATGACTGCCACGGTAACCAGACGTGCAACAGGAACCGTTTGTCCTCGCTCACGGTCACCGACTGCCTGCCGCCGTGCAACCCGACCCGCTCGGCCAGGCCGACGAGTCCGAATCCTGGTGTGGGACCGGTCGAACCCGCTGTCAGCGGTAGCGGGTTCTCGACGAGCAGGTCCACACCGTGCTCGGGTCCGCCCCGGATGTGCATGGTCACCGGCGCGCTCGGCGCATGACGGCGCGCATTGGTCAAGGCCTCCTGCACACACCGATACAGCGTGCGTGAGATCGCCGGGCCCAGCGAATCGACATCGATGTCGCATCGGCTGTCCACACGCATCCCCAGCCGGCGCGCCTCCTCGATCAGCGCGGCCAGGTCCGGAACCCCTTGCGGTTCCTCGGGCGCGGCGTCGCCGGGCCCCTCCCGCAGAACCCCGAGCACCTCCCGCAGCTCGGTCAACGCCAGGTGCGAGGTCTCCTGGATGGTCTGCGCCGTCTCGCGGATCTGCTCTCCGGACAGGTCCGAACGGTAGGCCAATGCGCCCGCGTACATGCTCATCGCCGAGATCCGATGCGCGAGGATGTCGTGCATCTCGCGTGCGATCCGCGCCCGTTCGAGCGAACGCGCCTGCATCACCTTCGCCTGCTGTTCGGCCTCGGAGGCCAGCGCGCGCGCCTGCCAGCTGGCGAGAAGCTCACGCCGCGAACCGATGTAGAGACCCCACGCGACCATCGCCGCCGTCGCGACCACCGTGACCGAGTAACTGATGATGACGGGATCGTTCGCCTCGGTCGGAGTGGCGAAGAAGGCGAGGGCGATGATCCCCGCGACAACGGACAACACCGCCTGCGGGATGATCTCGCGCCACCGACGCCGGGTCGACAGGGACACCATGGCGAGAATGCCCGGTCCGAGAGACGACGACGACACGATGGTCACGATGTTCGTGAACGTCGTGACCGGTACGGGATGGCTTCGGCGCCACCAGATGACGATGTAGGAGAGCACCCCGAGTGCGAGGTCGGCGACGAACCACCACCGGGCCTCGTCCCACAGGTACGACGCACGGGTGGCGAAGGTGCCGGCCGAGACGCAGAGCATCACCGCGAGCCGCCACAATCGGCCGGCCCACGTCATCGGTGGTTGGTACTGCTCAGGACGCACAACCGTCACCGTAGTCGGGCGCCGGTGGTGCCCGCGTCCTCCCGATGGGTGTCGACCCCTACGACTTTCGGTCGATACGACGCTGTCCGGAGGTCCGATGTGCACGCCGTGCGGAAAGGACACGATGGACGACATGATCACAGTGAAGAATCTGACGAAGCGCTACGGCGACTACGTCGCAGTCGACGACGTGTCGTTCACCTGCCGCCCCGGGCAGGTGACCGGATTCCTGGGCCCCAACGGCGCCGGGAAGTCGACGACGATGCGGATCATCGCCGGGCTGACGCCGCCGACGTCGGGGGTGGCGCAACTCTACGGCGTCGACTACCGGTCCATCCCGAATCCCGGCACGCAGGTCGGCATCCTCCTGGACGCCTCGGCTCAGCACGCCGGCCGGACGGGCGCGGAGGTCCTGCGACTGTCGGCGATGACCATGGGCATCGGCCACGACCGCGTCGACGAGATGCTCGAGCTGGTCAGCCTCACCCCGGAGGAGGCCGGGCGACGAGTGCGCAACTACTCCCTCGGCATGCGCCAGCGTCTCGGTATCGCCGCAGCCCTGCTCGGGGACCCGAAGATCCTGATCCTCGACGAACCGGCCAACGGACTGGACCCGGCGGGCATCCACTGGATGCGAACCCTGCTGCGCGGGTACGCCGATCGCGGCGGCACGGTGCTGCTGTCGTCGCACCTGTTGCACGAGATCGAGATCGTCGCCGACGACATCGTCGTGATCGGCAACGGCCGGATCGTGGCCCAGGGCACCAAAGACGAACTGCTCGCCGGCGCCGGGACACGCGTCCGATCACTCGACGACGCGACCCTCGGCGAGGCGCTGAACGCAGCCGGGATCACCGTGCAGCGCAACGCCTCCGGCGGACTCGATGTCGACGCCGACCCCATCGACGTGGGCCGCGCCGCGGCCGCCGTCGGCGTCGTCCTCACCGAGCTGCGGCCCGCGGACGGCGCCCAGCTCGAGGCGATGTTCCTGCAGCTGACCGCGGACACCCAGCGTGAACACACCACACTCGAAGGAGCAGCTCGATGACCCTCGCCGACTTCGGCACCCCCGTGCCGCACACCGACGTGATCGACGTCGAGCGCCCCGGAATCCCGTTCTCCCGACTCGTCCGCGTCGAACTGCGCAAGCTCGTCGACACGCGTGCGGGTTTCTGGCTGACCGCCTCGATCGGAGTCATCGCGGCGATCGTCGTGATCGCGATGCTCATCGCGAACCGCAACAGCCCCGAGAACCTCAACCTCGGACAGTTCTTCGGGATGATGAACATCCCGACCGCCATCATCCTGCCCATCCTCGCGATCCTGCTCGTGACCGGGGAATGGAGCCAACGCACCGCGCTGACGACATTCACCCTCGAACCCCGACGGCAGCGCGTCGTCGGAGCGAAGCTGGTGGCGGCGCTCCTCACCGCCGTCGCGGCGGTCGCGGTCGCGCTCATCCTCGGCGTCATCGGCAACGGAATCGCCGGTCTGGCGTTCCCCGATCCCGCCGGCTCCTGGGACCTCACGCTCGCCGGGTTCGTGAATTCGTTTGTCTCGCAGACCTTCGGCTTGCTGCTCGGTTTCGGCTTCGCCGCCCTGATCCTGAACACCCCGGGCGCGATCGTCGCCTACTTCGCGCTGCCCACCGCTCTGACCGTGGTCAGCCAGCTGGTCCCGTGGTTCAAGGACAATCTCGGCCAGTGGGTGGACACCGGCCTGACGAACGTGCCCTTTCAAGAGGGCGACTGGGCGACCGGGGGCGAATGGGCGAGGATGCTCGTCTCGGCAGTGATCTGGATCGGGCTGCCCCTGGCGTTCGGGGTGCTACGGATTCTGCGGTCCGAGGTCAAGTAACGGACGCCGCTGGATGGCACCACGGTCACGGTCGCCGTAAGCGCCGCTGCCACACCGCGATCGGTGTTACGGTTTCCGGGTTCTCGAGAAAAGAGGAACCCACGTGTCGTCGACCACGCCCACCTCGCAACCACCTGCCGCTCCGGAACCGGACGAAGCATCGGTTCCGGAGCAGTCCGGCGCCACCGGCCCGGCAGAAGGACAGAAGCCGTCGTGGTGGTGGCGGCGGCGGCTCCACCGGTATTCCTGCGTCGGGTTGACGGTCGCGCTCGTCTTTCTGTGGCTGTCGGTGACGCCGTCGCTCCTGCCGCGCGGGCCGCTGTTCCAGGGCATCGTGAGCGGGGCCTCGGCCGCGGTCGGGTACGGCCTCGGTGTGCTGGTGTCCTGGCTGATCCGTTACATGATCTCCCGGGAGGAACCCTGGCCCGCGCCGATGCGCCGACTCTGGGCGGCGCTGGGCCTGGCCGCGATCGCGGGCACCGTCGTCATGCTGGTCGCGTTCCAGCGGTGGCAGGACCAGGTCCGGACGATGATGGGGGTCGACCTCCTGTCCTGGACGGCCTACCCGCAGATCCTGCTCATCGCCGTGGTGGTCTTCGCCCTGCTGATGACCATCGGGCAGGCGTGGGGCGACGGGGTGAAGTGGCTCGTCCGGAAACTCAATCGCGTGGCGCCGCCGCGTATCTCGGCCTTCGCCGCGGCGACCATCGCGATCATCATCACGGTGCTGGTCCTCAACGGCGTCGTCGCCAACTACGGTATGCAGGCGCTGAACTCGTCGTTCGCCGCGGTCAACGACGAGACGACCGCGGACTCCAGCCCGCCGACCACCCCGCAGCGCTCGGGCGGTCCGGGCTCGCTGGTGACCTGGGATTCGCTCGGGCGTCAAGGCCGGATCTTCATCTCGGTGTCGCCCACCGTGGAAGAGCTGAGCGCGTTCAACGGGTCCCCCGCCATGGAACCAATCCGCGCCTACGTCGGGCTCGGCTCGGGTACAGATCTGCGTGCCAATGCCGAACTCGCCGCAGAGGAACTCGTCCGCGCCGGCGGGTTGCAGCGCAAACTCATCGCGGTCGCCTCCACCACCGGCACCGGGTGGATCAACCAGGCGACGGTGGACTCGCTCGAGTACATGTACAACGGCGACACGGCGACGGTGAGCATGCAGTACTCGTACCTGCCGAGCTGGTTGTCGTTCCTCGTCGACAAGGAACGCGCGCGGCAGGCCGGGCAGGCGCTCTTCGAGGCGGTCTCGGAACGGGTGCGCGAGGTACCCGAGGCCCAACGCCCCAAGCTCGTCGTCTTCGGCGAGAGCCTCGGCTCGTTCGCGGCCGAGTCGGCGTTCGGGACCATCCCGGCGCTGAGCGCGCGAACCGACGGTGCGTTGTTCAGCGGACCGACCTTCAACAACAAACTGTGGGTGGACACGACCGGGTCACGCGACGACGGGACGCCGGAAGTGTTGCCCACCTACGACGACGGACGACAGGTCCGATTCATCGCCGACGCACCCGACCTCGACAAGCCGACCACCGAGTGGACGTCGCCGTCGGGTCGCGCGGTGTATCTGCAGCACGCCTCCGATCCGATCTCGTGGTGGAACCCGCGACTGATCCTCCGCGAGCCGGACTGGCTCGAGGAGGAACCCGGACGCGACGTGCTGTCGGCGATGCGGTGGATCCCGTTCGTGACCTTCTTGCAGGTCAGCGCCGACATGGCGGTGTCAGTCGGAGTCCCCGACGGCCACGGACACAACTACATGTCCGCGATCCCGGCAGCCTGGGCCAAGATCCTGCAGCCGCCGGGCTGGACCGAGGCCAAGACCGAACGTCTGATCCCCCTGCTGACGAGGGACTGATCGGCACCGCCGCCCGGTGGAGCAATTTCGGTCGGGCGGGAACGGCTTTCGCGGTTCCATACTCAGAGGGTGACCTCTACCGACCGTGACCGTCTCCGGCAGCTTCTCGACGCGGTGCTGTCCGAGGACAACACCTCGCTCGACGACATGGCCTCGGGCGCCTACGCGTCGCCGTTCCACTTCACCCGGCAGGTCCGGCGCGGTGCCGGCGAGGCACCGGTGGCCCTGCGGCGCCGCGTCCTCCTCGAACGTGCGGCGTGGCTCCTCCAGCGGGGACAGTCGGTGACCGACGTGGCCTTCGAGTCCGGGTACTCGTCCGTCGACGGCTTCTCGCGTGCCTTCAGCCGCGCCTTCGGACACAGTCCCGGCCGCATGGGTGCGGTGGGAGAGCACAGCCACTGGCTGCCGGCGCCGAACGGCATCCACTTCCACTCGCCCACTGCGCTGTACGTCGACAGCGGCTCACCCACGACCGAGGATGCGGGCAACGTGGTGATGCTCATGATTCGCCACGACCTCGACGACATCGAGGCGCTCCTCGACGCCGCGAAGGGGCTCGACGCCGCGTCGTGGACCGCGCCGCGTCTCGCGGGTAACCAGCTGCTGTCCTGGAGTGGACCGGAAGAGTCTCTCGCAGAGGTCATTTCCCATCTCGTCGGCGACAAACTCCCCTGGTTGTCGACGATCGAGGGAGCCGACCTGCCGCCGGCCGCACCGACCCAACTGACCGACCTCATCGAGTTGCATCGCGACATTGCACCGCGCTGGCTCGCCCTGATCCGTGACATCGACCGACGCGGCGCGTGGCAGGACCGTGTGATCGACGCCTTGTGCGACCCACCCGAATCGTTCCTGCTCTCCCAGATCGTCGCGCACGTGTTGACGTTCTCCGCACATCGTCGGCTCGTCGCCCGCTGGATGCTGCGGGACTCCGGCGTCGACGTCACCGCCCCGACTCTCGATCCCGACCCGATCATGTGGCACCGCAAACACTCCGGAGGATTCTGATGGCATTCCGCTACTACACGGCAACGACCCTCGACGGCTTCCTCGCCGACGACCGGGACAACCTCGACTGGCTGCTCAGCCAGCCGCTCGAGGAGGGCGGGCCGATGAACTACGACGACTTCTTCCGGCAGGTCGGTGTCGCCGTGATGGGCGCGACGACCTACCGGTGGATCCTCGACCACGAGGTCTCCGACGGGAAGCCGTGGCCATACGACATACCGACGTTCGTCTTCACCCATCAGTCACTGACGCCGGTGTCGGACACCATCTCGGTGGTCGCCGGGAGCCCCGGAGACCTCCGTGACCGTCTGGTCGACGCAGGGGGCGACCGCCACGTCTGGGTCGTGGGCGGCGGCGACCTCGCCGCGCAGTTCGCCGAAGCCGGAATGCTCGACGACGTCATCGTGTCGATCGCGCCCGTCACCTTGGGGTCGGGCCGACCACTCTTCCCGCGCGCCTACGACTTCGAGTTGCAGGACTTCGCACGCAACGGCGCGTTCCTGTGTGCGCGCTACTCGCCTGTCGGGCCGCGGTCGACTCACGCGGAGGTCTGACCGGTCGTCGGGCGACGGGCCGGCCGCGTCGGGGGTCTGTCGGCGGTGGCGGGGCGTCAGCCCTCGCCGACCGAGTTCCGCATGGCGTCGGGCACCTCACCGCGAGCCCACCGCGGCAGGATGAAGATCCCCTCGGACTCGGCCGTGAGCTGGCCGTCGACCGAGATCGTCCCTGTGACGAACGTCTTCACACCCTCGACCCGATCGACGCGCGCCTCGCCGCGGATCACCCCGAGCGGCGTACCGCGCCGATACCGGACGGTGAGGGTGCCGGTCATCCCGGGCACACCCTGGAACTCCGCGGTCGAGCCCAGCAGCTGGTCGAAGACGAGCGCGAGCACGCCGCCGTGGACGAGTCCGGCCGGACCCTCGTACTGGGGACCGAGTGCGACCTCGAGCCAGCTGTACTCGGATTCGTGATGGAGCTCGACCGGCGGTGCGATCGGGTTCCGCCGCCCCAGAACGGCATTGCCCCAGGACCGTTTGGTGCCGTCGGAGTTGAATCGGATGCCGAACGGGCCCGGCAGCTGGTCCTTCCGGAGGATCTCGGTGGCGGCGGCGATGAGCCGCCTCGCCTCTGCGATGTCTGTCTCACCGACCTCGGTGCGCACCGTCGCATCGATCAAGTCCCGGACGCTGCCCGCGATCGCGGACGCGAGTTCGGTCCGGTGCGCGAGTTCCTCCGGGTCGATGTCCTCCTGGATGTATCCGCTCATGTGCCCATCTAACAGGGTCGACGCACCGCTCTCGCCCCGGCCGGTCGCCGTCGGTTGCCGTCGGCGGATCCGGACACGGCCGCTTCTGACCGCCGAGTAGGCTCCCTCGCATGACAGACCACGCCTGGAACGACCGCGCCTGGACCGCGTTCGACGTCACCGTCTCCGACCACATCGCCGAGGTCACCCTGATCGGCCCGGGCAAGGGCAATGCCATGGGACCGGACTTCTGGCAGGAACTCCCGGAGCTGTTCGGGCACCTCGACACCGATCCGGAAGTGCGCGCGGTGGTGCTGACGGGGTCGGGCAAGAACTTCTCCTACGGCCTCGACCTCGTCGCGATGGGCGGGACGCTGTCGGCCGTCCTCGCCGGGGACGCGAAAGCGGCGCCGCGCACCGAATTCCTCGACTCGCTGCGCACACTCCAGGCCGGCATCACCGCGGTCGCCGACTGTCGCAAGCCGGTCGTCGCAGCCGTGTCCGGCTGGTGCATCGGTGGCGGTGTGGACCTGATCTGCGCGGCCGATGTGCGCTACGCCAGCGCCGACGCCAAGTTCAGCGTGCGTGAGGTGAAGGTCGGGATGGTCGCCGACGTGGGCACACTCGCGCGCCTGCCGTTCATCATCGGCGACGGTCACATGCGGGAGCTGGCGCTGACCGGCAAGGACATCGACGCCGCCCGCGCCGAGAAGATCGGTCTGGTCAACGATGTCGCCGACGATCAGACCGCCGTGCTCGAGCTCGCCCGCTCGACCGCCCGCGAGATCGCCGACAACCCGCCGCTCGTGGTCCACGGCATCAAGTCCGTTCTCGACCATTCGCGCAGCGCCGCCGTCCACGACAGCCTCCGCTACGTCGCCGCGTGGAACTCCGCGTTCCTGCCCAGCGAGGACCTCACCGAGGCCATCACTGCCGTCTTCGAGAAGCGCAAACCCGAGTTCAAGGGCCGCTGAGTCGCCCTGAGCTTCGAGGCTCGTCGACCTCAACGCGCTCCGTGGTCGCTTGCTCCGCCCGGCGGCTTGCGCTCCTCGCACCTCAGTACCTGCGGCCTGGCGGCCGCCGTGGACTACGAAAGAACACGCGTGAGCGTCCACATCTCTGCTCCCTGAGGTGCGAGCGAAGCGAGCCACGAAGGGCTCCGCAACCTGCCTCACC
>NZ_JAMBDT010000107.1:0-16558 GCF_025143765.1 Gordonia sp. p3-SID1431 | reverse complement strand
TCTCCCGGCACGCTCGCACGCACCGCCCGAACGGGTGCGAAGCCCCGCCGATGCCGACCGGACGGGCCGACTCACCGCTACCGTGAGGACACCATGACCACTCCACCCGCCGAACCACCTCGCGTCGGCCGGCACGCCGCCGATCGGGACGCACCTGGTCCCGCCCCCACGTGGAAGGCAGCAGCCCCGACCGCACCGGCACACGCCGCTGCCCTGCCCCGGCCACCCGCGACCACGGCCCCAGCCCCGGCGACCCCGGCAGTGGCGACCCCGGCACGGACGCAGGTGCCGAACACCATCGGCGACCTGCTGACCACGATGTCCGAGGTGGCCCGGGAGGCGGGCCGTAACGATCTCGTCAGTCGCCTCGACGGCGCGCGCACCCGGATCACCGACCCCCGCCTGCGGATCGTCGTGGTGGGTCAGCTGAAACAGGGCAAGAGCTCGTTCGTCAACGCACTGCTCAACCTGGACGTGTGCTCGGTCGGCGACGACGAGACGACCGCGGTGCCGACGGTCATCTCGCATGCCGCGCAACCGTCGGCCCATCTGGTCGTCGACGGCCCGGCCGCCGACAACCGCATCCCGGTGCCGATGGACGCCATCGCCGGTATCACCCCCGACTCCCCGCTCGCCGGTGGCCGCGAGGTGCTCCGGCTCGAGATCGAGGCACCCGGCCCGTTGCTCGCCGACGGCCTCGTCCTCGTCGACACCCCCGGCGTCGGCGGCCACGGACACCCTTATGCCGCAGCGACTCTGGGCATGGTCGCGGCAGCCGACGCGGTACTCGTCGTGTCGGATGCCAGCCAGGAGTTCACCGCGCCGGAGATGTCCTTCCTCCAGCAGGTCGCCGGACTGTGCCCGACCATCGCGTGCCTCATCACGAAGACCGACCTGTACCCGCACTGGCGGGCCATCGTCGACGCCGACCGCACCCATCTGCACACCGCCGGCCTCGACATCCCGCTGTTGCCCGTCTCATCGGTGCTGCGCACCCACGCGCTGCGGCTCGGCGACGAGAAACTCAACGCCGAGGCCGGGTTCCTCGATCTGTACCGGTACCTGCGCGAGCGCGTGGTGTCCACCGCACGACAGGCGACCCGGACCACCGTCGCCACCGATCTGCGCGTCGTCAGCGAACATCTCGCGCTCACCCTGGGCAGCGAACTCGCCGCCCTGCGCGATCCGGAGACCGCCGGCCGCGCCGTCGGCGCGCTCCGGGAGGCGAAGTCCGACGCGGAGGCCATGCGACGTCAGTCCGCTCAGTGGCAGCAGACGCTGGCCGACGGCATCGCCGACCTCGCCGCCGACATCGACCACGACCTGCGGGACCGTCTCCGCGCGGTCACCCGGGAAGCCGAACGGGCCATCGACGAGGGCGATCCGGGGGTCGACTGGGAACAGCTGAGCGAGTGGCTGGCCGATCAGACCGCCGCCGTCATCGGTGACAACTTCGTCTGGGCGCATGAGCGATCGGTGTGGCTCGCCGAGCGGGTGGCCGACCACTTCGCGGCGGCCGGCCAGAACTCGCTGCCCGACATCGACGTCGCCGATCTGACCGGTGTGCTCGATTCCGTGGCCGAGCTCGCCGAACTCGACAGCGGCAGAGTCGGTCTCGCCCAGAAGCTGTTGATCGGCATGCGCGGTTCGTACGGCGGTGTGCTGATGTTCGGACTCATCTCGACGATGGTCGGCATGGCGCTCATCAACCCGGTGTCCGTCGGCGCCGGTCTGTTGCTCGGCACCAAGGCGTACCGGGATGACAAGGAGGCGAAGGTCCTCGAACGCCGCGCCAAGGCGAAGGTCGCGGTGCGCGCGTTCACCGACGACGTCAGCTTCCAGGTCGGCAAGGAATCCCGCGACCGGCTGCGGGTCATCCAGCGAGTCCTCCGCGATCACTTCACCTCGGTCGCCGAACAGACCGCACGCTCGATCTCGGAATCCCTCAGTGCCGCACAGTCTGCCGCGACCCTCGCCGATTCGGAGCGATCCGGACGCGTCGCCGAACTCGAGTCCCGGCTCACCGCGGTCGCCGCGCTGCGCAAGGCGGCCGATCATCTCGACCCGGAGGAACCCGCTGCGGAGCTCCCGCGCCGATGACCGACATCGCCCGCGTCCGAGGGTTTCTCGACGCCACCCGCACCGCCCTCGCCGACGACCCGCACGCACAGGCCGAGCTCGACGTGTGCGCCCACCGGTTGTACCAACCGGTGCGGGTCGCCCTGGCCGGTTCGCTCAAAGCTGGCAAGTCGACGCTGCTGAACGCCCTTGTGGGACAGGACATCGCCCCCACCGATGCCACCGAGTGCACGCGGGTCGTCACCTGGTACCGCAACGGCCGGTCGCCGTCGGTCACCGCACACGTCGACGACGGTCGCGCGGTGGGCATCCCGGTCACCCGCATCGACGGTCGACTGGGCTTCGATTTCGGGCGACTCACCGCCGATCGCGTCGACCGTCTGGACGTCGAATGGCCCGCGCGTGCCCTGCAGTCGACGACCATCGTCGACACCCCGGGCACGGCGTCCTTGTCGACGGAGTTGTCCGCGTCGACAATCCGGCTCCTCACCCCCGACGACGGTCAGTCCGGCGTGGACGCCGTCGTCTACCTGTTGCGTTCACTGACCGCCACCGACACGACGATGCTGCGCCGCATCGGGTCGGCCATCGGCGGATCGTCGGGCCCGCTGGGTGTCATCGGCGTCGTCTCCCGCGCGGACGAGCTCGGTGCCGGCCGGATGGATGCGATGATCTCCGCGCACCAGATCGCCGGACGGTTCGCCGGCGAGCTCGAACGCACGGGCCTGTGCCAGGCGGTCGTGCCGGTGGCGGGACTGCTGGCACTGGCCGCCCGCACCATGCGGGAGGTCGAGTTCCGCGCGCTGGCACACCTGGCCGCGACCCCGGCACCCGAGCTCGAGGCGGCCTTGCTGACGATGGACCGGTTCTCCCGGCCGGACATCCTGCCCGACATACCCGCCGAGCTGCGGCGTTCGCTGGCCGAACGCTTCGGCGCCTTCGGCATCCGAATGGCGGTCAGGCTCATCCGGTTCGGCGCGAGCTCCTCGTCGGCGCTGGCCGCCGAACTCGTCGAGCGCAGCGGACTCGCGGAGTTGAGCGCCATCATCGACACCCAATTCGGGCAGCGCGCGGACCAGCTCAAGTCCCATTCGGCGCTGGTGACGATGGATCACCTCCTGGCCGCGTCATCGTCGGCGGGGGCGCGTGAAGTCCGGGCCGCGGTTCGCCGGGAACTCGCGGACGTCCACGGTTTCCGAGAGCTGCGTCTGCTCGGCACCATCCGGGCCGGGGGCGTCGACCTCCCCGCTGACCAGACGGCCGAGATCACCCGGCTCATCGGCGGGTCGGGCATCGATCCCGCGGCCCGCCTCGGACTGCCCGCGACCGCCGACGTGTACACACTGCGGGACGCCGCGATCGACGCCGCGCGGACCTGGCGGGCACGTGCCGGCCACCCGCTCCTCGCGCCGGCCTCGGCGTCGGCATGTCAGGTCGCGGTGCGTAGTGCCGAGGGTATCGTCGCCCAACTCGGTGAGGCGGTCCGGAGCGGCGGCCAGGGTTTCAGCGCAGGGATGCCGTGACCGACCGGGTGTAGGACGCTCCGGTGGCGACGACCGCGACAAGCGCGGCCGCCGCCGGAACCCACTGTGCGACAACCGGTAAACCGGCGTCGGAGAGTGCTGTCGCGGACGGGTTGACCGTGAGATGGAAGGCCACGGCGCCCGCCACCGCGACGACGGCGCCGACCGTCAGGATGCTCCGGCCGGACCGTCGACTGTCCCAGAGTCGCGCGGACCCGTACAGCCCGAGGAGCACGACGACCAGTGCGATCGCCCCGCCCACCATCAACGAGATGTCCACGGCGCGTGCGGCATCGGTCCCGCTGCCCGGATTGGTCCGGACGAGATCGGCGGCCAGAACGGCCCGAATGTCGTTCAGCGACACCAGCGTCAGGCCGACGGTCACCACGACCAGGGCCACCGACACCAACCAGCCGAGGATCACATAGCGAGTGACCGGGGAGCGTCCGACCGGCCGCTGCGGGCGCAGCGGCGTGACGGCGACGCGTGGGCGGGGCGGTGGGGAGCCGTCGGCGTTCGACATCCCTCGATGGTAGTTGCCCCGACGACTCCCACCCGTCGAACTCGGCGCATCCTCGTGTCCGGGTCCGCATGTCCCCCGATCGGTGGATGCAGCGTTCACCCCCACCATCACCCGGTCAGCGGAAACCACCACACCCACATCCCGAGGAAAGTCAGTGGTGTCACCACAACAACCCCCACACCACCGGGAGCACACCATGAAGACCACCACCCGCATCGCCACCGCCACCCTCGGACTAGCCGCCGCAACAGGCATCGCCCTCGGCGCCGCCGGAGCCGCCCACGCCGGCACCCTCCCGGTCACCCGACCCGGCGAACCCACCGTCGCCATGACCATCACCAACCACACCGACAAGCCCGAATACCTCCAAGGCGCCAACGCCGACGGCGGCCAATGGGTCAACGCACCCCAACACATCCTCTACCCCGGCGCCACCGAAACCATCACCGCCACCGCACCCTTCACCAACCACCTCGACGTCAACGCCATCTACCGCATCGGCCCCTTCGGCCCCACCGCCAACTACCAACTCACCAACCACCCCCACAACGTCAACACCGCCATGAGCACCATCTGGGGACCCCACGCCCAGAACTACTGGATGAACAACCACATCGACACCGGATACCCCCAGGTCAACGTGGGCTTCGACCAGTGGTGAACCAGCCCGGACAGACACAGAATGCGTCGTCCGTATCGGATTTCGATACGGACGACGCATTCTGTGTGGGGTCGAGCTCAGGGGCCGGCGGTGGCCCCCGTCAGCGGCGGCGACGCCTCCAGGATCTCGTTCTCCTCATCGGTGAAAGTTCGTGCACGCGAGAGGAACCGGACGCCTTCCGGCGCCTCGAGACTGAATCCGGCGCCACGACCCTTCACGACGTCGAGGATCAGCTGGGTGTGCTTCCACAGCTCGAACTGGTCACCGTTGATCCAGACCCGTACAGCCGGAATGGGTTCGGGGAGTTCGATCTCGCCGACCAGCACATCCCGCTGGCCCACTCGATACTCCCCGACCGGGTAACACATCGGGGCCGAGCCGTCACAGCACCCACCGGACTGGTGGATCATGAGGCCGCCGTGCAGCTCCGACAACTTGGTCAGGAGCTGCACGGCGGAGTCTGTGGCGACCACGCGATCAGGAACACTCTGCTCGGCGGTCATCGTCAATCACCTTCTCTTCGCTTGTACTTGCACCGCTCACGATGGGCGCAGCCGGCCCCTCTCCGCTCCCTGAGGTGCGAGGAGCGATAGCGACGAGCCTCGAAGGGTCAGAAGAAACCCTTGGCGCTCTGAGCGTAACCGACCAGGAGGTTCTTGGTCTGCTGGTAGTGCTCGAGCATCATGAGGTGGTTCTCGCGACCGATACCGGACTGCTTGTACCCGCCGAAGGCGGCGTGCGCCGGGTAGTCGTGGTAGGTGTTCGTCCACACCCGGCCGGCCTGGATCTCGCGGCCCGCCCGGTAGGCGGTCGCACCGTCACGGCTCCACACGCCGGCGCCGAGCCCGTAGAGCGTGTCGTTGGCGATGTGCATGGCGTCGGCGAAGTCCTTGAAGGTGGTGACCGCGAGGACCGGGCCGAAGATCTCTTCCTGGAAGATGCGCATCTTGTTGTTGCCCTGGAAGACAGTCGGTTTGATGTAGAAGCCGCCGGCCAGATCGCCGTCGAGTTCGGCTGCCTCGCCGCCGATCAGCACCTCGGCGCCCTCGTCCTTGCCGATGGCGAGGTAGGAGGAGATCTTCTCGAACTGATCGTTGGAGGCCTGCGCGCCCATCATCGTGTCGGTGTCGAGGGGGTTGCCCTGCTTGATCTTTCCGACGCGGTCGACGGCCTTGGCGATGAACTCGTCGTAGATGTCCTGCTGGATGAGCGCGCGGCTGGGGCAGGTGCACACCTCGCCCTGGTTGAGCGCGAACATCGAGAAGCCTTCCAGCGCACGGTCGAGGAACCCGTCGTCGGCGGACATCACGTCGTTGAAGAAGATGTTCGGGCTCTTGCCGCCCAGCTCGAGGGTGACCGGGATCAGGTTCTCCGAGGCGTACTGCATGATGAGCCGGCCGGTGGTGGTCTCACCGGTGAACGCGATCTTGCGGATACGGTTGCTCGACGCGAGCGGCTTGCCCGCCTCGACGCCGAACCCGTTGACCACGTTGAGGACTCCGGCGGGAAGCAGGTCGCTGATGAGGCTGACCAGGTACAGGATCGACGCGGGTGTCTGCTCGGCGGGCTTGAGCACGACCGCGTTGCCGGCGGCGAGCGCGGGCGCCAGCTTCCACACCGCCATCAGGATCGGGAAGTTCCAGGGGATGATCTGGCCGACGACGCCGAGCGGCTCGTGGAAGTGGTAGGCGACGGTGTCCTCGTCGACCTCGGAGATCGAGCCCTCCTGGGCGCGGAGGGCGCCGGCGAAGTAGCGGAAGTGGTCGATGGCCAGCGGGATGTCGGCGGCCATGGTCTCGCGGACGGCCTTGCCGTTGTCCCAGGTCTCGGCGACGGCGAGCTTCTCGAGGTTCTCCTCCATGCGATCGGCGATGCGCAGCAGGGCCAGCGAGCGCTCGGCGACGGGGGTCTTGCCCCATCCGGGTGCGGCCTTGTGGGCGGCGTCGAGCGCGAGGTCGATGTCCTCGGCGGTCGAGCGTGCGACCTCGCAGAAGATCTTGCCGTCGACGGGCGACGGGTTCTCGAAGTACTGACCCTTCACCGGCGGGGTCCACTGTCCGCCGATCCAGTTGTCGTAGCGCGACTCGTAGCTCATCACCGAGCCATCGGCACCCGGCTTTGCGAAGACGGTCATGGTTGCTCCTTGCGTGTGGGCCTCAAGCTGAGGACGCTCTGCGGATGTCACACGGGACACCGGAGGCGTCCGTTGTGATCTGCTCCACACTCTAGGAGCGGGGTGGTTGCACAAGCGTTGCAACGTTGGCCACCAGCTGTTCACGCAGCTCAGCCGGTTACGCCCCGTACCGCTTGTCCAGGAGTCGGATGCGTCCGCCGACGACGGCCCGGTCGGGATCGCCGACCGGCAGGCGGTGTTCGAGGCGGCGCCAGGCGGCGAGGTCGTCGCGTCCGTGGGTCGACGACGTCCACCGGCGGAGGGCCGCGACGTCGCCGGACGCGAAGAGACGTGACCGCAGATCTTCCCGGAGTTCCTCGAAGATGTCGACGATGCCCGGCGCGCTCGACTCGGCGAGCAGTCCGCCGCGACCGAGGTCGTCGACCACCGACGCGAGATCCGTACCCGACGCGATGCGCGACCGGAGGGCGTCGACGTCGGAGGTGATGTCGAGAGTGAGGCGGTAGGGCCTGCTTGCCACGACGTCAGCACCGAGGTCGCGGCGGAGCCGGGAGATCTCGGCTCGCACCGTGACCGGGTCGAGCCCGTCCTCGGCCAGCTTGAGCGCGAGCTGCTCGGTGTTCAGTCCTTCCGGAAATGCTTGTAGCAGAACGAGTATCTCCGCATGTCGACGGGACAGCGTGCGGGCGCCCGGCCCGTCGGCGACTCGGTGCCAGCGTCCCGAACCGTCTCCGAGGACGGTGAGATGCGCCGCGCCCTGCGGTCTGGGCGCCGAATCGAAGGTGGACGGGTCGCCGAGGTCGACAGCACCCGCCCGCAGTTCACGCTCGACGGCCGCGACCACCGAGCGGACGGCCGCCAGCGCGAACGGTGCCGCGACCTCACGTCCACCGGTCACGTCGATGACACCGATCACGTGCCCGGTCAGCGGGTCGTGCACGGGCGCCGCGGCACAGCTCCACTCCTGCACGGGGCCGGCGAAGTGTTCGGGTCCGACGACCTGTACGCCTCGGTCGACGGCCAGCGCGAGTCCCGGGGCATTGGTGCCGACGACCTCTTCGCTCCACACCGTGCCCTCGACGAAGTTGATGTGACCGGCCCGATCGCGGGCGGCCGTGTCGCCCTCGATCCACAGCAGGCGCCCGGCCTGATCCGTCAGCGCGACGACGACACCGGTGTCGGCGATGGCGTCGACCATCAGGGACTGCACCAACGGCCGGACGGCGGTGATGGGATGCGCGGCGCGGTAGGCGGCGAACTCCGCAGGCGACATCGTAGAGGCACGATCGCCGTTCGGGGTCGCGTCGCTGGGGTCCACTCCGCCGGTCAGGGACCTCGCCCACGAGTCGCGGACGATCGACCGAACCGCATCGGCGGGCGGATTGCCGCCGGAGAGGAAGTCCTCGTACGCCCGGCGGATGCGCGTGGCCACCGAAGCCGCGTCTGTCATGCACCCTCCGTACGATCAGCCGAGTCGATTGCCCGATATGTCGACGATTCTGCCTGCCGCGATGTGATCTCGGCAACAACCACCGAGCTGGTCGTCGCCGGTGAAGGACCGCACCCGGCCTAACCGAACCGCGCGGAGAACGTCCGCGGGGTCATACCGGTGACGGTCTTGAAGTCACGCACGAAGTGCGCCTCGTCGGCGTAGGACAGCTCCGCCGCCAGCGAGGCGAGCGTCCCCGACCGGTCGCGCAGCCGCTCGGCCGCCTCGTGGAGCCGTCGACGTTGGATGAGCCACTTCGGGGTGAGACCGAGACGACGCCGGGTCAGCCGCTGCAGGCTGCGTTCGGTGAGGTGGAATCGCTCGCAGATCTGCGCGACCGCCACCACCGACGAATCGGTTTCCACGTACTCCACGATCGCGTTGATCAGCCGGCCGTCGTCGTCGAGCGGGAGATATGACCGCAGCCAATCCTCGACGCGGCCGGTCGCAGAACGCTGGGTTGTCTCGACCCCGGGTTCGACAGCCATCACCGACCGCACCGACCGCTCGAGGTCGGTGCCCCGCTCACCGAAGACCTCGGACAGTTCGGCATGCCGATCGGTCCATTTCCCGACGTCGCCGGTCAGCACTCCCCCGGCTGCCGGCGTGAGCATCACCCCGACTGCCCAGCCGTCGCCGGTCAGCACCGTCTCCGACAACCCGGTCACCACGCCGTAGAAGCGGGCGTAGGTGTTGCTGACGACGATGAGGCAGACGGGATACTGCAGGACGCGCTGCGGCGCCTCCGCCCCGGGCGGGACCCACCACACCGGGACCCAGAAGCGGCGCACCAGTTCGTCCAGATCGGGGCTCGGCGCCCACCGTCCGATGCGAAAGCTCGCGTCCGACGGGTCGATGAGGTGCGCGCGCTCGACGTCGTCGAGCCGCGCCGGATTGTCGGGTTTCATCAATCACCGTCCCGTGGTCTCGCGGTTGACTCTCATCATGACCGCAATCAACGACACCTCACCATTGCTCGACCACTACGTCCGCCTCGCCGACGGCTTCGCCACCGTCCTCGATGACGCGCCCGCCGGCACCTGGACCGCGGACTCGCCGTGCGAGGGATGGACCGGACGCGACGTCGTCGGCCACGTCATCGACACCCAGCGCGAGTTCTTCGCACGCCACGACATCGATGCCGGACCGGCACCCTCGCTCGACGACCCGGCCGCCGCCTGGCACACCCACCGCGACACCGTCGCCGGGCTGCTCGCCGACCCGACCGTCGGCGAACGCACCTTCGACGGACACTTCGGACCGACCACGATCGGCGAGACCCTCATCCGCTTCTACGGTTTCGACATGGTCGCCCACCGCTGGGACATCGCCCGCGCAGCCGGTGCCGACCATCGGTTCTCCGACGACGACCTGTCCGAGATGGAAGCCGCTATCGACGGTTTCGGCGACGCGATCTACTCCGAAGGCGTGTGTCGCAAGGTCGAGATCCCGGCCGGCGCCGATCGTCAGACGACGCTGCTCGCCCGTTTGGGTCGCGTCGCGTCCTGAGGTCCCTGCGGGGACCAGACGCCCGCTTCTGCCCCCTGAGGTGCGAGCCTCCCCTTGCTCCCTGCGGTGCGAGCCTCCCCAAGCTCCCTGCGGTGCGAGTCTCCTCTTGCTCCCTGAGGTGCGAGCCTCCCCTTGCTCCCTGCGGTGCGAGTCTCCTCTTGCTCCCTGAGGTGCGAGGAGCGATAGCGACGAGCCTCGAAGGGCCTGGTGAGCGTGCCTCACCAGGACCCTTCGTGACGCGGCCTCCGCAAGCTCCGGCCGCTCCTCAGGGAGCGGGGGCGGGCCTAGCCCGCAACTCAACAGCGCTGAGCGGGGCCTCGCTCAGCGCTGAGGGAGCGAGGGCGGGCGCCGCACGCACCGAGGGAGCGGCGGTGCGCAGAACTCACGGAATCCAGCCGTTGTGCCGCGGGTAGCGCGCGCGGAGGTGGCCGTAGACGTAGGTGCTCGCGAGCAGCGCGATGCCGGCACCGATCGACGGCCAGAGGAACGCGTTGTCGAGCGAATCGCGGACCGCCGCGACGGCCCAGCCGATCACGAACAGCACGAGCGCGATGGTCGCCAGAATGCGGATCACGAGGACGACCGTGGCGAGCACCGCCCACACCGCCTCACGCGCCCGCCCCGGACTTCCCGCCACGTCGGTCATCGTAATGTCGGGCCGGGCCGCGGGCAGGCCTCGCGCGTCTCGCATTTGTCCCCACCGGTCGGTGCCGCATGGACAATGGTGGGATGAAGACCATCCTCAACGTCATCTGGCTCGTCCTGTGCGGACTGTGGATGGCGATCGGCTACGTCGTCGCCGGCATCATCTGCTGCATCCTGATCATCACGATCCCGTTCGGCATCGCCTCGTTCCGGATGGCGAGCTACGCGCTCTGGCCCTTCGGACGAACTGTCATCCGCAAGCCGACCGCGGGCGTCGCGTCGACCATCGGCAACGTCATCTGGATCATCGTGGCCGGGTTGTGGCTCGCGATCGGGCACATCACCACCGGCATCGCGATGTGCCTCACGATCATCGGCATCCCCCTCGGCATCGCGAGTTTCAAGATGGTGCCGGTGTCGCTTCTGCCCCTCGGCGCCGAGATCGTCCCGACCGATCAGCAGATGCCCGGCGGTACGCCGGTGCGGATGTGATCCACCGAACGTCGCGCTGACCTCCCCCGACCCATCCGCCACCCAACCCATCCGGGACGCCGATGGATCCGAACAGGTGGCATGACACTCGGGTCCCAGACTGACGTCGCGAGCGCGTGGCTCGGCACGGACGCGACGCTGCCGCCGGTGGCGACCGCCTGTCTCTCGCTGTACGCGACCGGCGCCCGACTCCACCAGGAGTCGTTCAGCCGACGGCCCGAGTACCCCGGACACCATCCGCGCACGTCATACTTCTTGCCGCAGCCTCGTTGCCTCCGGGCCCACGCGGAAACGTGACGCCCGCCCGCCGAGAGCGGCGTTCGGAGGGACAGCAACAGATCGTTCGACGACGGCAGGAGGCACGTGATGGCTGATCATCTCGATCCCGACGCTGCCGAATTGCTGGAGATGGCACCCCTGGTCGCGCTCGACGCACTGTCCGCCGACGAATTGCGCGACGTCCAGGCTCGGGTCGCGGCCGCGCCGCAGGATCTTCAGACCTTGTTCGACAAGCAGGTCCGCGCGACCCGCGAGGCGCTGGCCGCGATGAGCAAGACGACGGCCACGCCGCCTCCGCCGACGCTCCGTGACCGCATCCTCTCCGCTGCGCGCGCCGACGCCGGTCTCGACGCGCCGGACGTCGCCGCCCCGGGCGCCGAGGCGCCGACCGGGCCGGGATCGCCGCCTCCGCAGCAGCAATCCGCGCCTGCCGCATCCGATCCGAGCGTTCCCGCCCCCGTGACGCCGACGGTCGGATCGGACGACCGACGGCGCTTGCCTCGCCGCTGGACGTATCTCGCCGCCGCGGCGGTGGCGGCCGTCGCCATCGGCGCCGCCGGGTGGGTCATGGGAGAGTCGAGCTCGCCGGAACCGGAGGTCCGCCCACTGGCCTCACCGGCCGAACAGGTCTTCTCCGCGGAGGACCTGCGGTCGACGGGCGGCCCGGTAGCTACCGGCAATGTCACCGTCTATCTCGCCAAGTCGGCGGATACCGGTGTACTGGTGATGGATTCGGTCCCGCCACCACAGCCGGGGACCGTCTACCAGATGTGGCTCATCGGGCCGGGCGGCGCTCGCTCGGCCGGCACGATGACCGACCAGGACGTCGAACCGGTCACCACCGCCGTGCTCTCCGGGATCAACGACGCCTCGACGCTCGCGTTCACCGTCGAACCGCCCGGCGGTTCGGACCGTCCCACCACCACCCCTGTCGCCCAGCTGTCGTTGCTCTGAGCATCTCGCCGAAAACCACCCTGTGGAACCGGAAACGCGACGCATCGTCGGCTGTCCGTTTCCTACGGGTGGTTTTCGGACTCACTTCAACAGCGCGCGGATCGCCTCGATGCTGTCGGCTTGCGCGGGAGTCTTGTCCGGGCGGTAACGCACCACGCGCGCGAAGCGCAGCGCGACTCCGCCCGGATATCTTGAACTCCGTTGCGCGCCATCGAGTTCGATCTCGACGACGATCTCCGGACGCAGGTACACCGTGTACGAGTCCCGGTGCGTCTCGTGCTTCGGGAACTCCTCGGTCTGCCAGCGCAACAGCTCGTCCGTCAGGCCCTTGAACGTCTTGCCGACCATCACGAGCTCGCCCGTCTCGGGATCGCGGGCGCCGAGATGCAGATTCGACAGCCACCCCGACCGCCGGCCCGAGCCCCATTCGGCACCGAGCACCACCAGATCGAACGTGTGCGTCGGTTTGACCTTCTGCCAGGCCTTTCCGCGGCGACCCGCCACATACAGGCCGTCGAGCGACTTCACCATCACACCCTCGTGACCGTCGGCCATCGCGGCGTCGAAGTGGCTGCGGGCCTCCTCGACGCTCGGCCGGGTGACCGCGGGGATTCGCAACTGCGGCGCGATCGAGTCGATCGCAGCGAGCCGCTCGGACAGCGGCCGGTCGATGAGGTCGACGCCGTCGAGATGGAGGCAGTCGAAAAAGAACGGCTTCAGCAGGCGTTCGGGTTCGCCGGCCGCGGTGGGTCCAGAGCCGAAGCGGCTCATGGTGTCCTGGAACGACCGTGGGCGCCCGTCGTCGGAGAGCATCAACGTCTCGCCGTCGAGGATGACCGAATCGCAGGGCAGGGAGGCGATCACCGAGACGAGGTCGGGGACGTTCGCCGTCACGTCGCGCAGCGTGCGGGTGAACACCGAGATCTCGGCTCCGTTGCGGTGCACCTGGATTCGGGCCCCGTCGAGTTTGTAGTCGACGACGAGGTCGGGCCCGAGGAGCGCAAGTGCGGAGTCGAGGTCGTCGGCGGGTGTCGCGAGCATCGGTTCGACGGCGCGTCCGACCTCCAGGCCGACCCCCGCCAGCGACTCCGCGCCGAACCGGGCCAGCGCGGCGGTGACCGGCAGCGAACCGGTCAGCATGTTCGCGCGGCGCACCAGAGCCAGATCCTGGCCGGTGACCTTCGCGATGGCGTCGGTCATGACACCGGCCAGCGCCCCCTGCCGCAATTCACCGGTGAGCAGTGCCACGAGGAACTTCTGCTCGGACTCGGTCGACGCGGCGAACAACGACGCGATGATCTCGCCGCGCCGCTTCGTCGAACCCGGACCCGACGCGGACGCGAGCTCGCCGAGCGCGGCGTCGACGGCAGCGACCTCGAGGGTCGGCGAATCGGCCGGTGGTGCCATCAGTTTGGACAGGGACCGCCACCCGACGCCGAGCCTGCCCTGCGGGATCTCCCCCGACAGCCAGGCGACGACGACCGGCAGTTCCTCGTCGGTCGCCTGGGAGAGCGCCTCGGCGAGCACCGTCGTCTTCCGTATCCGCGACCGGTCTCGCGCGACATCCGCGGAGGTCTCGACGACGTCGATCAGCCTCATGTCGCCTCACCTGCTGCCGGACGCGCATTCACCTGTCCGACGGTACGCCGAGCCCCCGACAACCCGTCCTGCTCAGACCTCGGTGAGGTCGACGGACTTGGTCTCACGGACGCTGAGCAGGGCGATCATCGTGGCGCAGGCGGCGACCGCGAGATACACGCCCACCCAGCCGACGCCGTAGTCGGCGACGATCCACGTCGCGATGAACGGGGCCACGGCGGCGCCGAGGATGGACGCCACGTTGTAGGCCACGCCCGAACCCGTGTAGCGCACGTTGGTCGGGAACAGCTCGGGCAGGATCGCGCTCATCGGCCCGAAGGTGAGACCCATCAGCGTCATTCCCAGGATCAGGAAGAACAGCATCATGCCGTCGGTCATCGACGCCGGGTCGAGCAGCCACTGGAAGCACAGACCGAAGACGATGATCGCCGCGGTGATCACGATGAGGAAGGCGCGGCGGCCGTACCGGTCGGCGAGGCGGCCCGAGATCGGCACGCACGCGGCGAAGAACAGGACCGCGACGAGCTGCAGCTGCAGGAAGTCGACGTAGCTGATGGAGAGCTTCACACCCGATTCGTCGGTCACCTTGCCGGTGCCGTAGGAGATCACCCAGGTGGTCACGATGTAGAACAGCGTGTACGTCGCGACCATGATGAACGTGCCCGCGATGAGCGGACGCCAGCTGGTCTTGACGACCTCGGCCAGCGGCGCCTTGACCTTCTTGCCGTCCGCGACGGCCTTAGCGAACACCGGTGTCTCGGTGAGCTTCAGACGCACGTACAACCCGACGGCCACCATGATCGCACTGGCCAGGAACGGGATTCGCCAGCCCCAGGTCATGAAGGCGTGGTCGGGGTCGGCGGTCGCGGCATCGAAATCGAGGGCGAGCATCAGCAGCAGGAAGGTGCCGTTGGCGAAGAAGAACCCGATCGGCGCACCCAGCTGCGGCCACATCGCGGCCCACGCCCGTTTGCCCTTCTCGGCCGTCTCGGTGGCGAGAAGCGCTGCGCCCGACCACTCCCCGCCCAGCCCGAGGCCCTGGCAGAACCGCATCAGCGCAAGCAGCGCGGGCGCGAGGTAACCGACGGAATCGTAGGTGGGCAGCAGGCCGATGACGAAGGTCGCGATGCCCATGGTGAGCAGCGACCCGACCAAGGTCGCCTTACGTCCGATGCGATCGCCGAAGTGCCCGAACAGGATCGAGCCGATGGGCCGCGCCACGAACGCGAGGCCGAAGGTCGCGAACGACGACAGCAGCGCCGCGGTGTCGTCCCCCTTGGGGAAGAACAGCACCGGGAACACGAGGACCGCGGCCGTGGCATAGATGTAGAAGTCGAAGAACTCGATGCTCGTCCCGATCATCGACGCGACCACGATGCGGCTGCGGGGTACCGGCGCCTGATCGGGATGGTCGATGTTGCGGACCGCGGAATCGCTCATTCGCGCGACGTTACGCCTGCGGCTCGAGCGATCGATTCCGACCCCTGAGAGAAAGCTGAGCGGACCGCGACACCCAGCGGACGCGGCATCGCAGTCCAACCCGACTGCTCACTTGTCCCGGTGTGGACCCGTCAGTTGGACGAGGACGTCGACTGCCGTTGCCAGATCGGCATCCTCGAGGTCCGAGAGCATCGTCTGTACGACCCCTCGGACGATGTCGGGTCGCGGCTGGTACCGGATGTCGATTGCGGTCGCGATGTTCCACGTGAGCAGGAAGGCATCGCGGACCGCGTGGTCGTAGAGCGCTCGCACAGTTGTGTGGGTGCCGTCGAGGTCGACGACCCGTTGCGTGTCGAGGACTTCGGCGAAGGCGGCGACCAGCAGGTCGGCACTTCGACGGTATCGGTGTTCGAATCCGCCTCCGTACTGGTCCGCCACCAGCGGGAACGATGCCCTGTCCATCGGTGCAGCTCGCCGAGAGTTCAGCTCCTCGCCGGTGAGGAGCGCTGTGAGACGCGTGTTTCGTTCGACGGCGGCCAGGTATAGATCACCGAGGTCGCCCGACCCCGAAGTGGTCCGGATGCCCATGTCGCCGACTGTCATCTCCGAGACATGCGCACCCACATCGTCAGTGACCGCCCGCAAAGCCGGTGTGTCCATTCGACGCCCCTTCTTCCAGACAATGCCCGATCAATCTGTCGATCAGGCCCGGTGGACCGCGATGATGAGAGGATGCTCCCGCACCGCACGGGAGAAGCCGTTCGCAGCGATCGTCTACCACGGTAGACGATCGCAGAGGGGATGTCGATGGTGAACGACGACAGGGGCTCGGGCGCAGAGCCCGATCTCGGCGCACTTCTCGGGCGACTGATACCGCATCTGATGACCCGCGAGGAGCCGATCCTCCGGGCCGCCGGGCTGTCGATGTGGGAGTACGCCATCGTGCGCGAGGTCGCTGCGACACCGGCAGTGTCGCAGCGTGAGTTGTCCGAACGCACCGGGCGAGATCCGACACGGCTCGGCAAGCACCTGGACGAACTCCAACGGCGGGGCATCGTGTCCAGGGACAGGTCGGGGAGTCGTCGCCAGTGGACCGTCTCGATCACGACGGAGGGGCGTTCACTACTCGACGGCGTCCGGGCCGAGATCCGGGCCGTGGAAGACGAGCTACTCAGCGGCGCCATGCCGGACAGTCAGGCGGCGACCTTCCGGCGGTTGCTGAAAAGCCTTG
>NZ_JAMBDT010000106.1:0-17940 GCF_025143765.1 Gordonia sp. p3-SID1431 | reverse complement strand
GCGGGTCAGGCGCTGACAGCGACCTCGTCGACGAGCCGGGTGACGGACGCGACGACCTTCTCGACGACCTCCGGAGAATCCAGGCCGGCCTCGGGCAGTGCCGCGAGCTGCAGACCGAGGTCGGCTTCCGCGATCGCGCGACCGCCGGCGATGCCGACCGACTTACGGGTGTCCTCACGGGTCCACGCGCCGCCGTACTGGCCGAGGGCCGCGCTCAGCACCGCGACGGGCTTGCCCGTGAGCGCGCCGGTGCCGTAGGGCCGCGACAACCAGTCGATGGCGTTCTTGAGTGCGGCGGGGATGGTGCCGTTGTACTCGGGGGTCGCGATCAGCACGCCGTCGGCGGCGCCGACGATCTGGCGCAGGTTCGCCACGGCTGGGTCGAGCTGCTCCTCGATGTCGATGTCCTCGCTGTAGAACGGCAGCGAGCCGAGATTGTCGACGACCGTGATGGAGACTCCCGACGGCGCATTGTCCGCGGCCAGGTGGGCGAGCTGGCGGTTGACCGAGGCCGTACGCAGGCTTCCGACCAGCGCGACCAGTTCGACGACTCGTTCCGACATGTGATTCCTCTCGATGGCACAGGAGTCCGTGGAAGTCCACGCGACCTTGTCTACGACATGCTCTAACCGGACCAGGGTCCGATTCATTCCGCATCTGGTCAAGGGTTACGCTCATCACGTGCCAAACGGGCCCGACCACTCCCCACTCCACATCTCGCTCAATTCTTCGGGGACCGAACGTGCCGACGCCGCACGTAACCGGCGTCTGTTGCTGGCTGCCGCCAAGAACCTCATCGATCACCACGGTGCGGCCGCGGTGACGATGGAGGCGGTTGCCCGCGAAGCGGGTGTGGGCAAGGGCACAGTGTTCCGTCGCTTCGGCAGCCGGACCGGGCTCATGCTCGCTCTCCTCGACCACAGCGAGTCCGAGATCCAGCAGGCGTATCTGTCCGGTCCGGAGCCGCTGGGTCCCGGCGCTCCCCCACTCGACCGACTCCTCGCCTACGGTCGCGCTCGCCTCAAGCTCACCGCCGACCACCTCGACATCCTGCTGGAGGCCGGCGCCGGCGCCGAGGACTTCATGAGTCACCCGGTGGCCCGAACGTCCACCCAGCATGTGCAGATCCTGTTGCGCCAGTTGGGTTTCGACGGCGCGCTGGATTTCCTGGCCCTCACTGTCCAGGCGCCGCTCTCGGCGAGTTCGGTCCGCTACCTGTTGGTGGACGTCGGACTCGACCTCGAGACGATCACCCATCAGTGGCAGGACATGGTCACCGCGCTCGTCACCGGACACGACCGGTCCTGACCCGTCGGGTCCATCCCGGTCACGACGTCCTCGCAGCGGCGGTCAGGCGGCGAGGTGTCCGGCGTACTCGCCGCGCGCCGCGGCTCGCGGACACCTAGCCTGGGTTCCTGTGAAAGCTGTGATCATCGGCGCCGGTATGGGCGGGACCTCGGCGGGCATCGCGTTGCGACAGCTCGGGCACGAGGTCGAGATATACGAGCAGGTCACCGAGAACCGCCCCGTCGGCGCGGCGATCTCGGTGTGGTCCAACGGGGTCAAGTGCCTGAACCACCTCGGCCTCGAAGCCGAGACCGCCGCGCTGGGCGGCATCGTCGATTCGATGAGCTACATCGACGCATTCACCGGAGAGACGATGTGCCGCTTCAGCATGGCACCGCTCATCGACGAGGTCGGGCAACGTCCTTACCCGATCGCACGCGCCGAACTCCAGCTCATGCTCATGAACGCCTTCGGCCACGACGAGATCCGGTTCGGCAAGAAGATGGTCGCCGTCCACGACGGTCCGGACGGCGCCACTGTCGAATTCGCCGACGGCACCACTGCCCAGGGTGATGTCGTCATCGCCGCCGACGGTGCGAGATCGCTTGCCCGCGACCATGTGCTCGGTCACGCGGTCGAGCGTCGTTACGCGGGGTACGTGAACTTCAACGGGCTCGTCCCGATCGACGAGGAGATCGGACCGGCCACCGAATGGACCACCTACGTGGGCGATTCGCGTCGGGTATCGGTGATGCCGGTGGCGGGCAACCGATTCTACTTCTTCTTCGACGTGACCATGCCCGAAGGGGTTCCGTTCGAACGTGGAACCGCACGCGAGGTGCTCGCCGAGGAGTTCGCCGGATGGGCGCCCGGCGTCCAGAAGCTCATCGAGACACTGGATCCCGCGACCACCAACCGCGTCGAGATCCTCGACATCGATCCGTTCCACACCTGGGTCCGGGGACATGTAGCACTACTCGGCGACGCCGCACACAACACCACCCCCGACATCGGGCAGGGTGGTTGTTCGGCGATGGAAGATGCGATCGCCCTGCAGTTCGCCTTCCGTGATCACCCCGACGACCTGCACGCGGCCCTCACGACCTATGAGGCGTCACGCACCGAACGGGCCGCCGACCTCGTGCTCCGCGCACGCAAGCGCTGCGACGTCACGCACGGCAAGGACCCGGAGGCGACCGCGGCCTGGTATGAGGAACTGCGATCCGAGGACGGCACCAACGTCATCCGCGGGATCGTCGGCAACATCGTCGGCGGCCCGCTCACGTAGGGCCGCGGCGGGAGCGCCGTCGATCATCCGCCGGTCGAGGGTCCTTCGGTGTGCTCCGCGCCGGCGTCGAGTCGTGCGGTCTCCAGGCCGTCGTGCGCGACAAGGGCGTGCTCGCGCGAGAGGGTCGGCCCGGGCGCGAGCAGCGACACCACCGACCACGGCGCGCGGGATGGTGAATCCCCGAGCCCGAGGATGCCGCCGGTCTCGAAGTCCGGTACGCCGAACCGCACACCCGAATCGTTGACGTAGAACAGCGATTCGGTGCGCGAGCTGTCCGACTCGTTGCCGGTCACCTGCAGATACTCACCCGAGCCGGGCGGCATGTAGACCGCGTCGAGGTTCGGTCCGGCACCATCGGACGACGTCAGCCGGACCGGCACCGCGTCCGACGCGAGCGGCAGTTCGCGCCCCGCGAGCAACGTCGTCTGTGCGCGGGGCTCCCCCGTCCCGCGGGTCCAGGTGCGGCACAGCGTCGGATCGCCGCTCACGTCCAGCAGCGACGGCGCGACTTCGGGAAAGTCCGAGACGGGTTCCGACTCCACGGTTCTCAGCGCGGCGAGCTGCCCCGGGGCGACGGTGGTCACCGGAGCTGCGTCGGAGTCGGCCAGCCGCATGAGTTCGGCGGTCGGGGCGCTGATCTCCTGCACCCCGTCGCGCAGCACCAGATGATAGGACGTCGTGTCGTCGACACCGACCGACTTGACGACACTGCCGACACTCGCGCCGTCGACTGCCCCGGGCTGGCCGGCACCCGAGATCTCCGGCACGGCAAGCGGATCGACGAGTGGGAAGGTATTGAGCAGGCCGGTGGACATCTGCCGGGGCGTGGCCCCCTCGAGGCCGAGAGCCCGCATGACGGGCGCGCTCTCGGTGTCGACAGCGGCACGGACCGGACTCCAGACACCGTCCCGGAACAGCTGATACACCAGGAAGGTCTCGTCGCCGCCATCGACGAGCACGGCGTCGGCGGGGCGCGCCGTCCCGATCGCGTCACCCAGACGCGGCGTCTCGGCGATGACGGTCTGCTCGATCGACTCGACCGGCGCGTCCGACACGGTCGACGAATCGCAGACCGTCCAGGTGGAGGAGTCCGGGTGCGACGACTTCGGCAGTGCCGCCGGCGCACCCGGGATGCCCAGCAGGGGTCCGCGCGGGTACGGCTTGAGCTTGTTGTCCCCGACCGAGGTCGGCGACTCCGAGCTACCCGTCACCAGCCGTGCCGAGGCCAGGTTGAGGACGGGATGCAGGGTGTCCTCGATCAGGACGTAGGTGCTGCCGCTGTTCTTGCTGACGATGATCGTGGCGTCGCCGACGGACCCCTGCGGCCGGATCAGGCCCCAGATTCCGCACCCGCCGAGGACCAACAAGCCGAGGACGGTCCCGACCACGAGCGCCTGCAACTGTGAACGCATGGGATCGTGCAACATCCGGACATCGCGTCGTACCAGCGCGTGCTCGAGCCTCTTGATCAGGAAACGGTAGCCGTTGACCTGGGCTTTGGTCGTCAGCTGACGTGCCACGGCTCCCCCTGTCCGCACCCGGGCCGCGGCGTCGGACCTTCTCCGGCGGCGAGCGGGTTGTGATCTCCTGCGGCATACCCCCTGCCGCGCGGTAGTAGCCTAGCCGACAAACATGCCCCTGACGTGTGGGGCTCCACCGCTTGTGCACACTCTCGGTGGACGGCACGCGGCAGTCGGCAGCGGTGATCGAGGGGGTCGCAACCGTGGAGCGGAACAGACGTGGGATGGCACTGCCCACACTCGTCGTGATCGAGGCGGTGCTGGCACTCGGACTCGTCGTCTGGGTGGTGTCCGGCAGCGTCTGGGGTGCAACCGCACTCGGCGTGGCCGCGGTCGTCTCCGCAGGTCTGGTGCGCGTCGGCGGCCGGCCGTCGGTGTTCGGGCGAATCGTGGCGAATCTGTCGTTCTCGTGGTCGCGGATGCGCCGCGACCACGGCGATCTCGCCCCGGCCCCGTTCGACATCCCGCTGCCCGCCCCCAGCACCCACGCCACCGCACGGCGGACATCGGCTCCGACGACCATCGGCGCGAGGTGGGTCGGCGACACCCTGGTCACCGTCGTCCGGGTGGACCCGGGCAGCCCGGCCGTCACCTACCTGACCCCGGGCCACAGCGAACTCGGCGACGAATCGGGCCAGGTGGTGCCCCTCGGCGTCCTGGCCGAGTGCATCAGTCCCTACGACATCCGGCTCAGCTCCATCGAGGTCATCAGTCACGGTGTGCGCGTGTGGGGTTCGGGCATCGCGCCGGACACCTACGACCGCACCCTGGGCCCGCTGTCGGCGACGGCCCAACGGTCAGTGTTGGTCGTCCTCCGGCTCAATCCCCTCGACTGCGCCGACGCCGTCGCCCGCCGCGGGGGCGGCGCGACCGGTGCACTGCGCACCGCGACGGTGACCACCCGCCGCGTCGCCAAGAGGCTCGCCGAACACGGCTTGTCGACGACCATCCTGTCGGCGGCACAGATCACCGCCATCACGGCGCAGCTCATCGAGGGCGCGAGCCTCGACTCGCTCGCCGAGGAACGCGACTCGGTCGGCGTCGCCGGTCTGCGGATGCGCAGCGCCGCCGTCGAACCGGCCGCCCTGACCGACGTGCTGCGCGGCATCTGGGTCAACTCCGCGGTCTCGACGACCGTCACCGTGAAGTTGCGCCCACGAGTCACCGAGGGCAGGCGTCGCGGCGATCGCACGACGGTCGAGGTGTCCGGGATCGTCCGCGTCAACGAGTTCCCCGCCGCGCGGCGCGCACTCGGTGGATGGCCCGCGGGTCTGATCCCCCTCGACGGCCGCCAGTTCGACGCTCTCGCAGCGAGTCTCCCCATCTCGACGCCGACCCGGCTCGACCGGGCCGTACCCGCACTCACGGGTTCGGAGGCGGAGGCGTTCCTCGCTTCGGCGCGTATCCCGGCAGGCGGTTGCGGCCAGCTCATCGGCGCCGATCACGCCGGCCGCGCGGTCGCCACCCGGCTCGTCGGACCCGGTATCTCCACGGTCTCGGTCGCCGCGGGCATTCACGTCGTGGCCCAGATCGCTCTCCGCGCAGTGGCGGTCGGTGCCGCGGTGCGCGTGCACACCGACCGCCCGCACCGGTGGACCCCGGTGGTCACCGCCGTGGGCGATCCGAGCGCGCTGTCACTCTCGGGCGACCGCACCCCGGCGCGCCCCGGCCCCGGCCTGGTCATCGTCGACGGTGTGGCGCCACCTTCCCCGCAACCCGACACCACGCGGATGATCGTCGTCGCACCGGGCCTCGGCGAACCCGCCGACGGCGCCACCGTCGCGCTGCGTCAGAATCCGCGTACGCCACAGGACATCGCACTCGACACCGGCGGGCGGCCGATCCTGGTCACCATGGTCGCGACCCCCGACGAATGGAACCTGATCGGCGGCTACCCCGAACCCGCGGGCACCGCTGCGGCTACTCCGGTTCGGCGCTGACGGACTGACATCATTCGGACGCGGACGCCACCGATGAGGTCAGGTCGGGTTGCGCCGAGACCGCGGCCGGCACCAGCGCGCGGTAGAAGACCGCACGAGCCGACGCCGCGCGGACGATGACGTCCGGGTCGTCGTCGGTGATCCACACCGCCCGTCCGGCCGTCACGGTGAGCGGGTTCCCACCCGCCGGTCGGACCTCCACCGCGCCGCTGAGCACGGCGAGGATCTGCGGGCCCGGCATGTCGAAGCAGATCGACGAGGCGTGGTGGAGGCCCGTCCCGTCGAGTTCGACACGCGACAGCCGGAATTCGGGAGCGGGGGTGAGGTACACGCGCTCGGCGCCGACGGTCCGGATCTGCGGGGTCAGGTCCGAGACATCGACCGGGGTGAAGTCGAGGACGCGCAACAACTCGGGAACGTCGATGTGTTTGGGCGTCAGTCCGCCCCGCAGCACATTGTCGGAGTTCGCCATGATCTCCACACCCGTACCGCGGAGGTAGGCGTGCAGGTTACCCGCGGACAGATAGAGACCCTGCCCGGGTTCGAGGTGAATGTTGTTGAGCAGCAACGATGCCAGGACACCGGGATCGTTCGGGTAGGCCTCCCCGAGTTCACACACCGTCCGCAGTTCGGCGACGAACTCCGTCTCACCCGTGCTCAGCACGGTGACCGCGCCGGCGAGTACCGCCGGGACCAGCTGACGGAGCAGCGACTCGGGCAGCGTCAGCCACGTCGTGAAGAGCGCCCGCAGCCCCTCCGAGTCCGGCTGCCCCGCGAGCATCCCCAGATAGGGGTCGAGCTCACTGACCTGCAGTGCGCGGAGCAACCGGATGGTGTCCTCCGGTCGACGGAAGCCGGCCAGTGCGTCGAACGGTGTCGTCGCGACGATCAGTTCGGGCTTGTGCCATGGATCGCGGTAGTTGCGGTCGCGGGCTTCGAGCGCGACACCGCGGGCGTTCTCGCGTTCGAATCCTGCCCGGGCCTGTTCGGCGGACGGATGTGCCTGCAGGGACAGCGGTTCCTCGGCGGCGAGCACCTTCAGGAGGAACGGCAGACGCTCGCCGAAGGCCGCCGTGCTTGCCGCGCCGAGCGTGCCGATCGGATCCGCGTCGATCACATCGACGAGATCCTGCTCGATCCCGGCGACATCGACGCACCGAGCCGAACCCGCGGGATGGGACCCGAACCACAGCTCCGCCTCCGGGTGCGCCGATGGCACGGACCTACCCTGCATGGACGCGATCGCGGTCCGCGACCCCCAGGCGTATGGCCGCACCACTCCGTCGATGATCCTCATTGCAACGCGTTCCCAACCAGGCGGAGGTACACCGCCGCCATCTCGACCCGTAGTGCCACGATCAGGAAATCCAGTACATCCCCCGGGCCGTCGGCCACCGGATCCTCACCCGGCGCCGGACGCCGGTCCTCCCACTCGCGGCCGTCCGCGCCCCCGGCGGCCGAAGTCTCTTGCGCACGATCGATTCCGACTAGGAGATCGACCTCTCCGAGACCGGTGATCCGCTGACGCGTGAACCATTCCCGCCGCCCGGTCGAGACGACCTGGACGCGCGGCGCGGGAGCTGCCGGCGGTCCGTCGAAGTCGGGATCGTAGAAGATCGAGTCCGCACTCGGCGCGACATCCGAACGCGACCCGAGCAACTGCACCATTCGCGAGACGTCCGTGAGTTCGGCTGCGGCGCTGACGATCCCGGAGAGTCCGACGAGCCCGGCGACCGCATGCCGGGCGATGGCCGCGCCGGCCGGGCTGTCCGCCGTCCAGACGGTGGGGCGGCCCTGGACGCGCAGCGCCAGCGATTTGGCGCGATTGTGGAAGGCGTCGCGGGCCGGGTGTCCGGTCGAGGCCTCGTCGTCGAGTGCGTCGGCGAGGTCGTCGAGTGCGGGCACGCTCCCGGTGAACCGGACCTGGGTCAGCGCACCGAACACCGCGAGCAGCGCGGCGGCGAACCCCACGAAGCGGAAGCGGGGTTCGATGTCGAACCGCGGCGCGAGGTTGATCCCGTTGCCGCCCAGCGCATCTCGCAGAGGCCCGGCCACGGGTGCGACCACCACGACCTCGGCCCGCCGGCGTAACGCCCGCGCGGCGGCGTCGGCGAGCGCCATGTCCCCGGCATCGTCGCCGGCGACGATCACGACGTCGAGCGGGCCGATCCACCCGGGCAACACCGGACCACTGACCACCGGGACGTCCACCCGGGCCCCGAGCGTGGCCACCGCGAAGTCGGTCGCCCGATGGGAGACGCCGCTGGAACCGTGGACCACGATGACGCTACGGGGACGCAGGTCCGCGAGCGGGGCGAGCACGCCTTCGCGTACCGCTTCGGCGACGGCGCGCACCTGTGCGCCGGCGAGCGCGACCGCTCTCAGCAAACCGTCGACATCGGCCGAGATCAGCTCCTCGGCGTCGTCGAGGTCGGGGGAACCGGTTCGCATGTCACCAGGGTAGCCAGGTCGCGAAGTCGGCGCGCACGTACTCGGCACAGTTGCGGCGATGCCTTCGGGGTCCACGCCCCCCGCGCGGTGGTGACCGGTCAGTCGACCGGGTCCGGCAGTACCCGCAGGTGTCCGCGGCGCCCCGGGCGCGGCCGGGTCTGGTGACGCGACGGCCCGGCGGTCGGGGCGGGCGCATCGACCGGGCCGGCGCGGTGCCGACCCGTCCGACGGTCGTCCACGGCATCGCGATGGGCCTCGACGAACGCGGTGTCCTCGAAGGCGTCGAGGGCGTCGATCGGACTGCGGTCGACGTACCGCGGGCGTCCACCGCCGGCGACGGCTCCGGCTTCCCGAACCGCCTCGGCGAGCGCGGTCAGCTCTTGATCCTCGGCCGGCGGCGCGGAGAATCCCCGCTCGCTGCGCAGCATCTCCCAGCCGCGCGGGACGGTGATCCGGCGGGCGTGATCGTCGCACAGGTCCCACGAGTGCGGCTCCTGTGACGTCGCGAGCGGACCGATCACCGCGGTCGACTCGGCATAGACGAAGGTCAGGGTAGCCACCGCGGATCGGGCGCAGCCGGGTCGGCAGCACAGTCGGGGAAGCTTCACGTGACGAGATTAGCCCTCGTCGCTCGCAACCGCGTCGGCGACACGCTCACCGGGCGGGCGGCCGACGAAGACCCGGACCGCCGGAGCAGACACGCAGTGACCGGAGGAGACACGGACTCGTCCGACCTCCTACACTCTCGCCATGCGTATCGACCCGAAGCCGACTCCACGTGGCTCCTCCGGCCTGCCGGAGGCGCGCCGCGGTCGCCGGCGGACGGGTCGTCACCGCGATCGTCGCGGACGGGGACTGCGCTCGCCGTTGCTGCCACAGGGCGTGCCCGCCCACAACAGCCGGTCCGATGAATTCGACGCGGTCGCCCTGGAGGCGTTCGCCGAGATCGACGCGCAGTGGCATGACCAGATCGCCGGACTCGACATCGCCGTCGACGAGATCCCCCGGCTCCTGCCCCGTGACCCCGAGACGGTCGAGTGGCCCGACGAGGTGACCGCCGACGGTGCGGTGCCGCTCGCACGGCTGATCCCGGCCGGGATGGATGTGAACGGCGCACCGACGCGGGCGCAGATCATCCTGTTCCGCCGGCCGCTGGAGTCCCGGGCCAAGAAGGGCACCGAGTTGCTGGATCTGATCCACGAGGTACTCGTGCAACAGGTGGCGACGCATCTGGGCGTCGACGAAGACACGATCGACCGCGGACCAGAGTGATCCGCGGTCGATGATCGGTGGGGACGACTCCGTCGCGAGCCGTCCGGTCAGATGGTGACGCCGGTCAGATGATGCCGCGCTTGAGACGCCGGCGCTCACGCTCCGACAGGCCGCCCCAGATGCCGAAGCGTTCGTCGTTGTGCAGTGCGTACTCGAGGCATTCGGACTTGACCTCGCAGCCCTGGCAGATCCGCTTGGCCTCACGTGTCGACCCACCCTTTTCCGGGAAGAACGCCTCGGGGTCGGTCTGCGCACACAGGGCACGGTCCTGCCACTGCTCTTCGACGGCGTCGAAGAGATCGTCGAAGTCGTTGGGCACCAACGAAAGATGACGACGACCCGGGTCGGCGTCGTCGGCGACGGGCCCGTGCGGCGACCCGAAGTCGGTCCCGATGCCGATGGCCGACGCGGCGGCAGTGCCGCCGATCATCGAATCATCAACGGGGCCAAGGGTGTTGAATTCGGCGGTGAATTGCGGGCGGTTCTGTGGTTCAAGCGGATTGCCGATCGGGTTTTCCAAAGCCATCGTCGGCGCCTCCTAGCTCGGGATGTTGGTAGTTTCTGCGTCCTCTGCGAACACGGCCTGTGTGCCGCACCCACCACTGTTGCCACACCACTTGTACTACGGATGTGGAAACACCCACATCAGACGTACACAGCGCCCGAGCGACGGCCCGCGAAGTGCCGGAACCGACCCTCTCCCGAGTTCGAACATACGATCGAATCCGTTGAAGTCCAGCGGTTTTCGATCCGAAGGTTCTCGATCTCAAACTCGGAATGACACTGATGTGATTACACACGCCCAAGGCGGTCCCGGTCAAGTTGAAGTCAAAGATTCTCTGTTTACCACCAGGATCCGACAACTCTGTGACTCGACACGACATTGACCTCAACCCGACGTGAATGTCACACCGAACCCGGCACGGGTCGAAACCATCCGAACCGCACCGACAGCGCCTGACCGCCGACTCACACCGCGCACTACAGTGGCGGTGTGAAGGAGTACCTGCTGTGAAGGTGACCGTACTCGTCGGGGGCGTCGGAGGGGCACGATTCCTCCTCGGTCTGCGCGAATTGTTCGGCCCGACGGCGTTCCCGGCCCCCCAGGACGACGCGTCCGGCGCCCCGGCGACCGAGCACGAGATCACCGCCATCGTGAACGTGGGCGACGACGCCTGGATGCACGGCGTCCGCATCTGCCCCGACCTCGACACCTGTATGTACACCCTCGGGGGCGGGATCGATCCCGAACGCGGGTGGGGTCGGCGCGACGAATCCTGGCGCGCGAAAGAGGAACTCGCCGCCTACGGGGCCGACCCGGATTGGTTCGGACTCGGCGATCGCGATCTCGCGACCCACCTCATCCGGACCCAGATGCTCGACGCCGGGTACCGGCTGTCCGACGTCACGGCCGCCCTGTGCCGGCGCTGGGTCCCCGGGGTGCGGCTCCTGCCCGTCACCGACGACCGTCACGAAACCCACGTCGTGGTCGCCAAACCCGACGGCGAGGACGGCGAACGGGTCGCGATCCACTTCCAGGAATGGTGGGTACGCCATCGCGCGCAGATCCCCACCTTCGGCTTCGCGCAGGTCGGTTCGGACGACACGGCACCGGCACCCGGCGTCCTCGACGCGATCGCCGACGCCGATGTCATCCTCCTCGCGCCGTCGAACCCGGTCGTGAGCATCGGCGCCATCGTCAGTGTTCCCGGGATGCGCAGCGCGCTGCGCCAGACCAAGGCCCCGGTGGTCGGGATCTCACCGGTCATCGACAACCGTCCCCTGCGCGGCATGGCCGACGAATGCCTGTCCGTGATCGAGGTCGAGTCCTCGGCACAGGGGATCGCCGGACACTACGGCGCCCGCAGCGGCAACGGGATTCTCGACGGTTGGCTCATCGCCAAGGGTGACCACGCCGCTGTCGACGGCATCGCCGTCGGCGCCGCACCGCTGCTCATGACCGACCCCGCGGCCACCGCGCAGATGGTGCGTGCGGCCTGCGCGCTCGTCGACGTACCGCTGCCCGAGACCAACAAGGGCGTGCGGTGACCGCTCGCCCCGACCACCGCGCACCGGGACATCTCGAGATCCGGCCGGTGACCGGCCTGCCCGAGTTCACCGCCGACTCCAACGTCGCGGGTGAGATCCTCGGCGCCGCACCCTGGCTCGAGTCCGGCGACGTGCTGGTGGTCACCAGCAAGATCATCTCCAAGGCCGAAGGGCGGATGGTCGACGCGCCCAGCGACCCCGAGGAGCGGGACGCACTGCGTCGTCGCCTCGTCGACGCCGAATCGGTGCGCGTCCTGGCCCGCAAGAACCGGACCCTGATCACCGAGAACCGCCTCGGCCTGGTGCAGGCAGCGGCCGGGATCGACGGCTCGAATGTGCGCAGCGACCAACTGGCACTCCTGCCGGAGAACCCCGACCGCAGTGCGGCGTCACTGCGGCGTGCCATCGCCGACGCCGCCGGCCTCGACGTCGCGGTGATCATCACCGACACGATGGGTCGGGCCTGGCGGACCGGACAGACCGACGTCGCCATCGGCGCGGCCGGCATCGCCGTGACCCATCCCTACGAGGGCGGCGTCGACGACTACGGGAATCCGTTGATCGTCACCGAGATAGCGGTGGCCGACGAACTCGCCGCCGCGGCAGACCTCGTCAAGGGCAAGCTCGCCGCCGTCCCCGTCGCCGTCGTCCGCGGGTTCGCTCCGGCCGACGACGGCACCACCGCCGCCGACCTCATCCGTCCCTACGACGAGGACCTGTTCCGTCTCGGGACCGAAGAGGCGATCGCACAGGGCCGCCGAGAGGCCATCCGCACCCGGCGTTCGGTGCGCACCTTCGCCGATCGGCCCGTCGACCCCGCGGAGCTGCGCGACGCCCTCGCCGAGGCGCTCACCGCCCCGGCACCCCACCACACACATCCGGTCCGCTTCGTGTGGCTGCGTTCCGCCCCGCGACGCCGCGAACTGCTCGACGCCATGACGCGCGACTGGCGCACCGACCTCGAATCGGACTCCAAGACAGCCGAATCCATCGAGAAGCGACTTCGACGCGGGCAGATCCTCTACGACGCCCCGGAACTGGTGATCCCGTTCCTCGTACCCGAGGGCGCCCACGACTACCCCGATGATCGTCGCAACGCCGCCGAGCACACGATGTTCACCGTGGCCGCGGGCGGGGCGGTCGCCACCCTGCTCACCGCGCTGGCGGTTCGCGACATCGGCAGCTGCTGGGTCGGGTCGACCATCTTCGCCGCGCCGACGGTGCGCCGCGTCCTCGATCTGGGTCCGGAGTGGGAACCGCTGGGGGCCGTCGCGATCGGACATCCGCTCGAACCGGCCGGGTTGCGCGACCCCGCCCCCACCGCGGAGTGGGTCGTCGAACTGTGACCGCCGAGTCGCTGCACGCCTCCGCCGTCGAGGCCCTGACACGGTGGGAGACACCCGATCCCGCCCAGGACTCCCTGCGCCACGCATATCTCGCGTTCCTCGCGGCTTCCCCGGACGGGTGTCTTCGGGCCTGCGCACCAGGACATCTGACGGGTTCGGCGATCGTCTTCGACGCGACGCGCCGACACGTTCTGCTGACCCTGCACCCCCGCGTCGGGAAGTGGATACAGCTCGGCGGTCACTGCGAACCCTCCGACGATTCCCTCGCCGGCGCGGCGCTACGCGAGGCGCGAGAAGAGTCGGGCATGCCCGAACTCGTGCTCGACACCGCCGACCCCACGCTCGCCGGTGACGGGATGGTCCACCTCCACACCCACCCGATCACCTGCTCCTTGGGAGTCCCCACCCGCCACCTCGACGTCCGCTACCGGGTGGTCGCCGCCCCGACGCCCGACGGTGAACTCCCCCGCGTCGTATGCAGTGACGAGTCCGTGGACCTCCGCTGGTGGCCGGTCGACGCGCTTCCGGACGACGCCGGAGACGACATCGCGACGCTCATCGACGCGGCCCTACGCGACGGGCGGCGGCGCTAAACCTGGATGTTCTTGCCGACGGTGACCACACCGCCGGCGCTCACCGAGAACCGTTCGCGGTCGGCCTCGAGATCGACACCGAGCTGCTCGCCGTCACCGACCACGACGTTCTTGTCGAGGATGGCCTTGCGGACCACCGCGCCCTTGCCGACGCGCACGCCGGGCATCAGCACGCTGCCCTCGACCACCGCGCCGTCCTCGACGATGACGTTCGACGACAGCACGGAGTTGCGCACCGTGCCGGCGGAGATGATGCATCCGGAACCGACCACGGAGTCCTCCGCGACCCCGCCCTGGACGAACTTGGCGGGCGGCAGGTTGTGGGTCTCGCCGCGGATGGGCCAGCGGCCGTTGTAGAGGTTGAAGATCGGGTGGACCGACACCAGGTCCATGTGCGCCTCGTAGAACGCATCCAGGGTTCCGACGTCGCGCCAGTAACCGGTGTCGCGTTCGGTGGCACCGGGTACCTGGTTGTCCTTGAAGTCGTAGACGAAGGCGGTGTCCCGGCGCACGAAGGCCGGGATGATGTCACCGCCCATGTCGTGGTCGGAGTCCGAGTCGGCGGCGTCGGCGCGCAGCGCGTCGACCAGCGCCTCGGTGGTGAACACGTAGTTGCCCATCGACGCGAACGTCACGTCGGGATCGTCCGGCGTGCCGGGCGGATCGGCCGGCTTCTCCAGGAAGCGGGTGATCTTCCCGCTCTCGTCGGAGTCGATGCAGCCGAAGGCCACCGCCTCTGCTCGGGGCACGCGGATCCCGGCCACCGTGACGTCGGCGCCGGATTCGATGTGCGCGGCCACCATCTGCGACGGATCCATCCGGTACACGTGATCGGCTCCGAAGACGACGATGTACTCGGGTCGTTCGTCGGTGATGAGGTTCATCGACTGGAAGATCGCATCGGCACTGCCGGTGTACCAGCGTGGTCCGAGTCGCTGCTGGGCCGGCACCGGGGTGATGTACTCGCCGTGGAATCCCGACGTCCACCAGGTCTGCGAGATGTGCCGGTCCAGCGAATGCGACTTGTACTGTGTCAGTACGCAAATGCGCTCGTAACCGGCGTTGACCAGGTTCGACAGCACGAAGTCGATGAGCCGGTAGGCGCCGCCGAAGGGCACCGCAGGTTTGGCGCGGTCCATCGTCAGCGGGTACAGACGCTTGCCTTCGCCGCCTGCGAGGACGATGCCGAGGACGTGCGGCTCAGATCTCACTCCCCCAACTTAACCGCGATCGAAGCCGTCGGCCAGATGACCGGGCGGTCAGTATGCGTGGCGTCGGTCGCGACCAGGGTTTGGCAGCACCGATGGCGATCTGCGCGCGTTGGCACTAGCGTCGAGATCATGCGGGTGGCGATGATGACACGGGAATATCCACCTGAGGTCTACGGCGGCGCCGGGGTCCACGTCACCGAATTGGTCCGGTATCTGCGCGATCTCATCACCGTCGACGTGCACTGCATGGGCGCCGAGCGGGAGACCGCCGCGGTGTACACCCCCGACCCGGGGTTGGCCGGGGCGAATGCGGCGATCACCACGTTGTCGGCCGATCTGCGGATGGTGGTGGGTGCGTCCGGTGCCGACGTCGTGCACTCCCACACCTGGTACACCGGCCTTGCCGGGCACCTGGCGGGACAGCTCTACGACGTGCCGCACGTGCTGACCGCCCACTCGCTCGAACCGTCGCGCCCGTGGAAGGCCGAGCAACTCGGCGGCGGGTACCGGGTGTCGAGCTGGGTGGAACGCAACGCGGTGGAGTACGCCGACGCGGTGATCGCGGTGAGCTCGGGGATGCGCACCGAGATCTGTGACACCTACCCGCGTCTGGACCCTGAGCGTGTCCATGTGGTGCGCAACGGGATCGACACATCTCAATGGTTCCCGGTCGACGATCCGTTCGGACCCGACTCGACGCCGACCGCACTCGGGCTCGACCCGGACCGCCCGATCGTGGCGTTCGTCGGCCGGATCACCCGGCAGAAGGGCGTCGCACATCTGGTGGCCGCGGCGCACCGGTTCGATCCGGACATCCAGCTCGTCCTCTGTGCTGGTGCCCCCGACACGCCGGAGATCGGCGCCGAGATCGAGAGCGCGGTGGGCGAACTCTCCGCCTCGCGTCCCGGCGTCCACTGGGTGCGCGAGATGCTCCCACTCCCCCGGATCCGCGAGATCTTGACCGCGGCAACGGTCTTCGTGTGCCCATCGGTGTACGAACCGCTGGGCATCGTCAACCTCGAGGCGATGGCCTGCGGTACCGCGGTGGTGGCCTCGGCGGTCGGCGGCATTCCCGAGGTGGTGCGCGACAACGTCACCGGCCGCCTCGTGCGGTACGACCCCGTCGATCCGGCGACCTTCGAACACGATCTCGCCGACACGGTGAACGCGGTGGCCTCGGATGCGGCGGCGTCGGCGATGGGGGTGGCCGGCCGCGAACGCGCCGAGGCCGAGTTCTCCTGGGCGTCGATCGCCGAACAGACGCTGGGTGTCTACGAGTCCGTACGGCGCTGAGCGGGTGAGCGTCCGCGGACGGGCCGACACGTGGTCACCACGACCGACACCGTGACCGGCACCCGACCGTCCCCGGCGAAGGCCGCGGCCCGCGAGCGGATGTCGGCCTCGTCGGAGTGAAATGCCGACGGGCCCATGGCGACCAGATCCCCCACGGTCTGCGCGTCGACGTCGGCGGAGTACCGGACAGGTGACTCGTCGACCAATTCGAAGCCCGCGTCGAGCGAGGCACGGAGGCGCTCGGATTTGGCCTCGTCGACACGCAGCATCGCCATCGGCTCGATGAGTTCGCCGAGGTGATCGGGCCCCGGACTCACGATGATCAGTGCGCCATCAGGGGCCAGTACGCGGGCGAACTCGCTCGCGTTGCGTGGCGCGAACACCGAGAGCACCACCGCGACAGCGTCATCGACGACGGGCAGTCCGCGCCAGACGTCGGCGACGACGGCAGCGAGGGGCCGGGGTCCCCGCGCCATGGCCCGCGCGCAGTACTTCGAGAGGTCCAGGCCGATTCCGGCGGCCGAGGACCGTCCGTCACCGCCGGGCACCCCGCTCGCCTCGACCGCGGCGCGAAGATAGTGTCCGCCACCGGCCCCCGCGTCGAGGATCACCGGCCGGTCGTGTCCACCCGTGACCTCGGCCGCGCGGCCGGCGACGAAATCGACCACGGGGAGCAGGAAACCGGAGTCGTGCACGCGGGCTCGGGCGGCCACCATGGCTGCGGTGTCGGCGCGCAGCGCGCCGGACCGGCCGTCGAGCAGTGAGACATAGCCCTGGCGGGCGAGGTCGAAAGAATGCGCCTGCGGACAGCGCAGCGACGCGCCGTCGGCCGACAGGCGCCCGGTACACACCGGGCAGCGCAGGATCTCGAGTACCGAAGTGAGGCCATGCGCCCGGTGCGGAGTCGGTGGGTCCGCCCGGGCCTCATGGGAACTGCCCTCGTGGGGCATGTTCAGCCAGTTACCCCGCGGAGTTCCTCGCCCAGCGCGGCTGCTTCGTCGGCGGTCAGCTCGACGACGAGTCGACCTCCACCTTCGATCGGAATCCGGACAACGATTCCACGCCCTTCTTTGGCCGCTTCGAGGGGGCCGTCCCCAGTACGTGGCTTCATTGCCGCCATTCTCAAGCTCCCTTCAAGGTCCCTGCTCCGAACATGATACGTGCCCGGGTCGCACACGATTGTCAGTGCGCGACACGCGCGCCGCGCGGTCTCGACGTACGGCCCCTACTGGGGGGTGCTCGGCGGGCCGGACCGCCCGGCGTCCACGCCGCCGTTCCCGGCGACGTCGACGTCCGGATCGTCCGCCGATCCGACCGCTTCCGCCCCGGGCACCGACTCCCGTTCGCGCAGACGCGTGATCACCGACCGCAGGTCGTCGACCTCACGCGCGAGACGTGCCAGCGCCCAGTCGACTTCGGCCTGCTTGTAACCACGCGGGGTCTGGGCGAAGCGCAACGCACGCACGTCCTCGCCGGTGATGCCCACCGACGGCAACCGGGTGAGCGTGGTGTCGGGCTCGACCGGCGGCAGATCTTCTCCGCGTCCGAACACGAACCAGACGACAGCGAACACGATCGCGACGACGAGTCCCATGATCAGCAGGTACAGCAGCAGCGTCTGCATGCGTTCCATCCTGGCAGAAGCGCCCGGACGACGGCCCGGCACAGCACCGACCCGGCGACGGCCGCC
>NZ_JAMBDT010000105.1:0-17988 GCF_025143765.1 Gordonia sp. p3-SID1431 | reverse complement strand
GCGGCGCTGCTCCCGCTTGTCGCGGACGCGGACGTTGATCCGGACGGGCGAACCGTCGAAGTTGAATTCCTCGCGCAAGCGCCGCTCCAGGAACCGGCGATAGCCCGCCTCGAGGAAGCCGGTGGTGAACAGCACGAAGGTCGGCGGCCGCACCGAGGCCTGGGTCGCGAACATCACGCGCGGCTGCCGGCCACCGCGCAGCGGCGGCGGATTGGCGGCGATGACGTCCTTGAGCCAGTTGTTCAGCGGGCCGGTCGAGATGCGCTTGTCCCATGAGTCGAGCGCGGATTCCAGTGCGGGGACCAACTTCTGGACGGCCCGGCCGGTCGACGCCGAGATGTTCACCCGACGCGCCCATGGCACGCGGGCCAGCTCGCGGTCGATCTCCTTGTCCAGCTGGTACCGGCGGTCCTCGTCGACGAGATCCCATTTGTTGAACGCGATCACGAGGGCGCGGCCGCTCTCGATGATGAGCGACAGCACCCGCAGATCCTGTTCGGTGATCGGTTCCGACGCGTCGATCAGCAGGATCGCCACCTCGGCCGCGTCGAGCGCCGACCGCGTCCGCAACGACGCGTAGTACTCGTGGCCGCTCGCGGTCCGCACCTTGCGGCGCAGACCGGCGGTGTCGACGAAGTTCCAGGTCTTGCCGCCCAGTTCGACGAGTTCGTCGACCGGATCCACGGTTGTCCCGGCGACATTGTCGACCACCGACCGCTCGGTGCCGGTGAGCTTGTTCAGCAGCGAACTCTTGCCGACGTTCGGCTTGCCCACCAGGGCGACGCGACGCGGGCCACCGAGAGTCGGTGCCTCCCGCGGGGTCTCGGGCAGCTTGTCCAGGATGATGTCGAGCAGATCACCGGCGCCGCGGCCGTGTGCGGCCGACACCGGATACGGCTCACCGAGTCCCAGCGACCACAGCGATGCGGTGTCGGACTCGAGTCGCTCGCTGTCGACCTTGTTGGCACACAGGATGACCGGGGTCTTCGAGCGTCGCAGGACCCGTGCGACAGCCTCGTCGGTCGCGGTCGCGCCGACCGTGGCGTCGACGACGACGACGATCGCGTCGGCGGTGCGCATCGCCAGCTCGGCCTGCGCGGCGACGGCCTGCTGCAGGCCCTTCGCGTCGGGTTCCCAACCACCGGTGTCGACGACGGTGAACCGCCGGCCCGACCACGACGCCGCGTACGACACCCGGTCCCGGGTGACGCCGGGGATGTCCTCGACCACGGCTTCACGACGCCCCAGGATGCGGTTGACGAGCGTCGACTTGCCGACGTTCGGCCGCCCGACGATCGCGACCACCGGCATGTGTTCGACACCGGACGCGTCGTCGGCTCCCCCGACATCGGTCAGTTGCCAGTCGGATTCGTCCGACCAGGTGCCGTCGCCGGGTAGCGCCGCGAGGTCGTTCGAGTAGTCGTCACTCACCGTTCCACTGCTCCGATCCGGGTCGCGACGAGGCCGCTCAGTTCCGCGAGCACCTCGTCGAGGGTCTTGTCGCTGGTGTCGACGACGGTCGCGTCGTCGGCCGCGCGCAACGGCGAGACCTTGCGTGTCGAGTCGAGATGGTCGCGGCGGTTCACGCTCGCCAGCACCGCGTCGTAGTCGCTGTCGCGACCGCCGGCGAGATTCTGCTTGTGCCGGCGCTCGGCCCGCGCCTCGGGTGTCGCGGTGAGGAAGATCTTGACGTCGGCGTCGGGGAACACCACGGTCCCGATGTCGCGCCCCTCCACGACCACGAACCGGCCCTGCGCATTCTGCTGTTGCAGCGCAACCAGTTTGGTGCGCACCTCGGGTACCGCCGAGACCGCGGAGACGGCGCTGGTGACGTGGTCGGTGCGGATCGGCCCGGAGACGTCGCGCCCGTCGAGGAAGACCTTGGCGCCGTCCCCATCGGGGACCAACTCGATGGCGACGTCGGCGACCACGCGGGCGATTCCGGCCGGATCATCCAGCGCGACACCGGCATCGAGAACGGCGAGAGTCACTGCGCGGTACATCGCGCCGGTGTCGAGATAGCTGGCGCCGACCTCGGCGGCCAGGAGTTTGGACACCGAGGACTTGCCCGTACCGGCCGGACCGTCGATCGCCACGACATGCGTGGTCCCGCCGGCGGACTCCGAAGCTCCGTCGCTCACAGGCCGACCGCCTTGTACAGTCCACCGACCTCGTCGTTGCCGAGGACGCGCAGGCTGCCCGGGCGCTGCTCACCCAACGCGACCGAACCGACATGGGTGCGAACCAGTTTGACGACAGGGAAGCCGACCTCGTCCATCATGCGCCGCACCACGCGGTTGCGACCCTCGTGGAGGGTGATCCGCACCAGCGACTGGCCCTCGTGGACCTCGATCACGGTGAACTTGTCGACCGTCACCGGGCCGTCGTCGAGTTCGACGCCCTCGCGCATGCGACGTCCGATCCCGCGGGGCACCTCGCCCTTGAGCGTGGCGAGGTAGGTCTTGGGCACCTCGAAGGACGGGTGCATCAACCGGTGCGCGAGTTCACCGTCGTTGGTCAGCAGCAGCAGACCCTCGGTGTCGGCGTCGAGGCGGCCGACGTGGAACAGACGCTGACCGGCCATGACCCGCTCGGCGACCACATCACCGACGCAGGGACGGCCCTGGTCGTCGGACATCGTCGACTGCCAGCCCTTGGGTTTGTTGAAGGCGAGGTACTGCCGGGTCTCGTCCATGATCACGCGGGCACCGTCGACGCGGATGATCGCGGTGTCCGGGTCGATGCGCAGCCCCTGCTCGGTGACGATCTCCCCGTCGACCTCGACACGACCCGCCGCGATCAGTTCCTCGGCGCCGCGGCGCGAGGCCACCCCCGCCTGGGCGAGCACCTTCTGCAGGCGGACGCCGTCTTCGACGTAGTTGGCGCCGGCACCCTCGCCGTGCTCAGGCGTCTGGTGCCGCGCCGGTCGGGCGTTGTTCAGCCGGATCCGGCCCACTTCGGCGTTCGGCTTCGACGACCCCTTGCGGTGGGTCTTCTTGGTTCGCGGCTGTTGTGCGGGCGCGCCCTTGCGGCGTTTTCCCGGTGAGCCATCTCGGCCAGCGGATGCCATGTTCTCTCAGTCCTGTGAGTCGGTGGTGGTGCCACCGTCGATGATCAGTTCATTCGAGTCTGACGGTTGGGTGGACAGTTTGGCGAATCGGGGATCCGAGAGCAGCTCCTCGTCGAGGTCGTCGATCAGGTCGACGTCCGGCAGCAGGGGCGCCAGATCGGGCAGTTCCGACAGTGACGCCAGCCCGAGCCGTTCCAGGAAGAGTTCGGTGGTGGCATAGGTCGTCGCGTTCGTGGTCGGTTCGCTGCCGACCTCGTTGATCAGTCCGCGAGCGACGAGGGTGCGGATCACGCCGTCGACGTTGACGCCGCGGATGGCGCTCACCCGTGCCCGGGTGACCGGTTGCCGGTAGGCGATGACCGCCAGCGTCTCGAGCGCCGCCCGCGTGAGCTTCGACCGCGCGCCGTCGAGCAGCAGCCGCTCCACGTAGGGGGCGTACTCCGCCCGGGTGTAGTAACGCCAGCCGTCGCCGGCGAAGCGCAGATCGATGCCGCTGCCCGACGCCGTGAGCTCCGACGACATGGCGTTGAGTGTCTCCCGGACCCGCGTGCGGTCCTGGTCGACGGCGTTCGCGAGTTCTTCGGTGGTGACCGGGGTGTCCACGACGAGCAGCACCGCCTCCAGGGCGGAACGGAGTCGCGCGTCGTCGAGGTACTCCCCTTCGCCCTGCAGAGTGGTCTGCTCGGGTTCGGCCGGTCCCGGGTCCTCTCCCTCGGCTACGCCGGTCGGGTCGTGGTGGTCGACCTCAGGAGCGTGATCAGTCATCCGTAGTCCTCTGCCTTGTCGATGCGCAGGTCGTCGGCACCGCGCTCCCCCGTCCACATCACCGCGAGATCGCCGAGTGCCTCGGGTTGTTCGAAGGTGATGGCCTGCTCCCGGAACAACTCGAGCAGGCCGAGGAAGCTACCGACGATCTCCAGCACGTTCTCGCAGTCCGCGGTCAGCTCGCCGAAGGTCAGCCATGTGCCCGGTACCGCACTGAGGAGAGATGCCATCCGACGTGCCTGGCCCGGAACCGACACCTTCTGGACGTCGTGCAGATGGTCGAGGCCGACGGTGGGCACCGGACGCGGCGTCAGCCCCGCCGCGGCGACCTGCGCGAAGCCGTTGGCGTCGACACCGAGGGTGACCTCCGGCAGCAGATCCTCGAAGCGCTTCTCGAGCGACACCGCGCGTGGGTAGCGCTGCAGGGCGGCGGCCTCGAGTTCGCCGAACAGGGCGGCGACCTGCTTGTAGGCGCGGTACTGCAGCAACCGCGCGAACAACAGGTCCCGGGCTTCGAGGAGTGCGAGGTCCTCCGGATCATCGACCTCGCCGGAGGGCAGCAGGCGAGCCGCCTTGAGATCCAGCAGCGTCGCCGCGACGACGAGGAATTCGGTCGTCTGGTCGAGCCCCATCTCCGGGCCGAGTGCGCGGGTGTAGGCGATGAAGTCGTCGGTCACCTCGTGCAGCGCCACCTCGGTCACATCGAGGCGGTGCTGCGAGATCAGGTTCAGCAGCAGGTCGAACGGACCCTCGAAGTTGCGCAGCTTGACCCGGAAACCGGACTCCTCGGCACCGACCTCGGACGACGCTTCCGCCGCGCTCGAAGCATCTTCGGGCACAACCGAATCGGACGCGCCGGGTTCGGATACGGCGGTTTCGGACACGGCGGGTTCGGGGACTGCCTGGTCGGTGCCGGTCGTCATGCGGGCGTGACGTTGCGGGCGATCACCTCGCGTGCGAGCGCCCGGTACGCCTTCGCGCCGGCCGACCGCGGCGCCCACGATGTGATCGGTTCCCCGGCGACGCTGGTCTCCGGGAACCGGACGGTGCGGGCGATGACGGTGTCGTAGACCGCGTCGCCGAACACCTCGACGACGCGGGCCATCACCTCACGGGAGTGCAGTGTGCGGGCGTCGAACATGGTGACCAGGATGCCGCCGAGGTCCAGGCGCGGGTTGAGCCGGTCGCGCACCTTGTTGATCGTGTCGGTGAGCAGAGCCAGCCCGCGCAGGCTGAAGTACTCGCACTCCATCGGGATGAGCACGGTGTCGGCGCAGGCCAGCGCGTTGACAGTGAGCAGACCCAGCGACGGCTGGCAGTCGATGAGGACGACGTCGTAGCGGTCGAGCACGGGATGCAGTGCCCGGCCGAGCGACTGCTCGCGACCCACCTCGGTCACCAGCTGGATCTCCGCGGCCGACAGGTCGATGTTGCTGGGCAGCAGGTCGAGACCGTCGACGCGGGTCCGCATCAGGACCTCGTCGGTGGCCACCTGCGGCGGTACGAGGAGGTTGTAGACGGTCTGTTCCAGCTCGTGATGCGGCACACCGAGTCCCGCGGACAGCGCACCCTGCGGGTCGAGGTCGACGAGCAGGACCCGACGACCGTATTCGGCAAGCGCAGCACCGAGATTGATGGTCGACGTCGTCTTGCCGACGCCGCCCTTCTGATTGCAGACCGCGATCACCGTGGCGGGTCCGTGACGGTCCAGCGGAGCGGGCTCGGGTACGTCGCGATACGGCCGCCCGGTGGGGCCGATCTCGTCGGCATCGTGCTCGGCCTCGTCGGTGTCGTTTCCGGGCGACACCTGGATGCTGTACTGATCTCCCGGACGGGCGCCAGACCCTCCCGGACGGGCGCCAGACAGGGGTGCGCTCGGAGTGGTCACGTGTCCGCCGCTCCCTTCGCTGTTCGATGCCGCTTCTCGGTAGTTCAGTTGTCCGTCCACGGCCGAGCCTCGTATCAGCCTAGGACATCTCCCCGGTCATCCCGGCGTCGGCGCGCCCGGGGGATCCGCGGGGTCAACGCGCCCTCGGATGGGCGACGGCATAGACCTCCCGCATCGTGTTGACCGTCACGAGCGTGTACACCTGCGTGGTGGTGACCGAGGCGTGGCCCAGGAGTTCCTGCACGACGCGGACGTCGGCGCCGCCGTCGAGCAGATGGGTCGCGAAGCTGTGCCGGAGGGTGTGCGGCGAGACCGCCTTGTCGAGGCCGGCGCGCTCGGCCGCGGTGACGAGCACCTGCCAGGCGCTCTGCCGCGAGAGCCGCCCGCCGCGCGCGTTCAGGAACACCGCGGGCGTCGCCCGTGACACCAGCGCGGGTCGCCCGCGGACGAGGTACGCCTCGAGTGCCTGGACGGCGGGCCCGCCGAGCGGCACGAGACGCTCTTTGCCGCCCTTGCCCCGGAGGCGAACCGCGCGCATGTCGTCGAGATCGAGATCGTCGAGATCGAGGGAGGTGGCCTCGGAGATCCGCGCCCCGCAGCTGTAGAGGAACTCCAGCAGCGCGCGGTCCCGCAACCCGCGCGGATGGTCCTCGACGCCGGCCGAATCGAGAATGGCGAGCACCTCGTCGACCGGCAGGGATTTCGGCAGGCGCCGCGCCGCGCGCGGGGGCCGCACATCGTGCGCGACGTCGGTCGGCACGATCCCCTCATCCACCGCGAACTTGTGAAAACGCCTGGTGGCGACCAGGGTTCGCGCGATCGAACTGTCGGCGAGCGGAGCGAACCCCGCCTCGGCGTCACCGCGACGGAGTTCGACGAGGAACTCGCGGATGTCCTCTTTGGTCACGGCGTCGAGTGACGGGATCCCCCGCCGGTCGAGATACCCGCGATACCTCTCGAGATCGCGCCGGTAGGACGACACCGTGTTGGCCGCCGCACCCCGCTCCACCGTCAGGTGATCGAGGTAGCGCGCGATGTCGGCGGCCAGGGTCACGACCGGCGGCCCCGATCGTCGGCACGTCGGTTCCGTAACGCGGTCGGCTCGTCCGGCCACGGGGCGTCGACGCCGCGGAGGCCGGCCGTCGACCCGCCGGCTGCGGCCGCGGCCAGGATGCCGGCCACGCTCGTCGCGTTGACGATCTCCCCCGACAACACCTTCGCGACGGCGTCGTCGAGCGGCACCCACTCGATCGACATGTCGGCTTCCTCGTCGACGCGTTCGGCCGCGTCGAGATTGTGGAGCCCCTCGGCGAGATACAACCGCAGCGCCTCGTCGGTGAAGCCGGGTGACAGCGCGAGGTCGACCAGGACATGCCATGAGTCGGCGGCGAGGTCGGCCTCTTCGGCCAGCTCGCGCTGTGCGGCGGCCAGGGGTTCTTCGTCGGCCTGATCGAGCAACCCGGCGGGCAACTCGAGCAGACGTCGGCCGATGGGGTGACGGTACTGCCGCACCATCGCCACCCGGCCGGCATCGTCGCGCGCCAGGATCGCGACGGCCCCGAAATGTTCGACGACCTCACGCTCGGCGACGCGCCCGCCCGGCATCTCGACGTCGTCGACCCGGAGGGTGATGATCGCGCCGTCGTAGACGGTGCGGCTGTCCTTGACCTCGAAGTCGTGGCCCAACGCGGTCAGTCCCTGCCGGCAGGGTCGTCGAGGACTGCCTCGCCCAGCCCGGCGACCGGTTCCACCGTGACCGCGTTGACGGCGGCCACCGCGTCCGCGGGAGCGTCGTTCGACTCGTAGTCGTCGCCGAGGTCGACCGGAAGACGTTCGGCCGCCTTGTACTTCAGGGCCGCCTCGATGAACGAACGGAACAGCGGATGCGGGCGGGTCGGCCGGCTCTTGAGCTCCGGGTGTGCTTGCGTGGCAACCAGATACGGGTGCACCGACTTGGGGTACTCGACGAATTCGACGAGGTGCCCATCGGGCGAGGTACCCGAGAACACGAGCCCGGAGTCGGCGATCTTGTCGCGGTAGGCGTTGTTGACCTCGAAGCGATGACGGTGACGTTCGGACACCTCCCGCGTCCCGTAGGCCTCGGCGACGACGGACCCGGCCTTCAGCACGGCGTCGTAGGCACCGAGTCGCATGGTGCCGCCCAGGTCGGCGTCGCCGGCCACGGCGTCGGCCTGATCGGCCATCGTCGAGATCACCGGGTGCGGGGTTTCTGGGTCGAACTCGGTCGAGCTGGCCTCGTCGAGGCCGACCGAGCGCGCCGCCTCGATGACCACACATTGCAGCCCGAGGCACAAGCCCAGCAGCGGGATCCCGCGCCGCCGTGCGTACGAGATGGCACCGACCTTGCCCTCGATGCCGCGGATGCCGAAGCCGCCGGGGATCAGGATCGCGTCGACGTCGCCGAGGGCGGCCTGCGCGCCGGCCGGGGTGGCGCACTCATCCGAGGGCACCCACTTGATCTCGGTACGCGCCTTCCAGGCGAAGCCACCGGCGCGGATGGCCTCGGTCACCGACAGGTAGGCGTCGGGGAGATCGACGTACTTGCCGACCAGCGCGACGCGGACGGTTTCGCGCGGCTCGTGCACGCGGCGCAGGAGCTCGCCCCACACCGTCCAGTCGACGTCGCGGAACGGCAGACCCAGCTTGCGGACCACGTAGGCGTCGAGGTGCTCGCTGTGGAGCACCTTCGGGATGTCGTAGATCGACGGGGCGTCGGGGGTGGAGATCACGCCGTCGAGTTCGACGTCGCACATGAGCGCGATCTTCTTCTTGAGCCCTTCGGGCACGTCGCGGTCGCAGCGCAGGATCAGCGCGTCGGGCTGGATGCCGACGTTGCGCAGCGCGGCGACCGAGTGCTGGGTCGGCTTGGTCTTGAGTTCCCCCGACGGCGCGAGGTAGGGCACGAGCGAGACGTGCAGGAAGAAGACATTGTCGCGGCCGACGTCGTGGCGCACCTGTCGCGCGGCCTCGATGAACGGCAGCGACTCGATGTCGCCGACCGTGCCACCGATCTCGGTGATGACCACATCGGGCACTTCACCGCCGGCGTCGGGTTCGGCCATGGCCAGCACGCGCGACTTGAGCTCGTCGGTGATGTGCGGGATGACCTGAACGGTTTCACCGAGGTACTCGCCGCGGCGTTCCTTGGCGATGACCGACGAATACACCTGTCCGGTGGTCACATTCGCCGACTGCGAGAGATTGCGGTCGAGGAAACGCTCGTAATGTCCGACGTCGAGATCGGTCTCGGCGCCGTCCTCGGTCACGAACACCTCACCGTGCTGGAACGGATTCATGGTGCCCGGATCGACGTTCAGATACGGATCGAGCTTCTGCATGGTGACCCGCAGGCCCCGCGAGGTGAGAAGCTGACCCAGGCTGGAGGCCGTCAGGCCCTTGCCCAGCGAAGAGGCGACGCCACCGGTCACAAAGATGTGCTTGGTGTCGTGTACATGGCGAAGTGGTCGCAAAAGAAGTGTCTCCCGTCGGCCGAATCGGGGCCGATGCCCTGATTACCTACGGGACTCCAGGGTAACACCACCGACGCCCGACGCCGCACCGCCACACCGTCGACGGGTGTGGCGGTGCTCGCGTGCGGTGGCGGACTCGATCTCAGGCGGCCGGTCGTCCGTCGGCACCGACGGTGATCGCGGTCGCGCCCGGGCCGGTGCCGTAGGAGCCGGTCGTCCCGTCGGCCTCGGCGGCCAGGGCGAGGATCGTCGTGATGAGACCCGTCGGCTGGTCGATGTTGTCGACGGTCGAGACCGCGTTGGCCAGCGACGGATCCGAGCGGACGATGGCGATCGGCGACCCGCCCGCCGCGGAGCCGGTGCGTCCGACCAGTACCCCGCCGACCCCGCGTGCCGACAGCGTGGCGGCCAGGCGGCCGACCAGCGTGCCCTGCGCACCGGAGTCCGGACCGAACTCGTCACCGGTCACCACCACCACCAGATCGGTCGGGGTGATCGCGTTGTCGGCGTAGTCGATGAACCCACCGTCGCGCAGTGTCGCCAGCCCGGTCCGACGGTCCCCGGACGACGCCGGTCGCGCTGTCTCGTTCGACAGCACGAGGGCCCCGAGCAGGTCCCCGACCCGGCCCCCGGAATCGGTCAGTTCCGCGCGCAGCATCGTGCCCGGCGGAATGGTCTGGTCGACGATCGTCCGCAGTTCCTCGGACTTGCCGTCGGTGAGCAGTGCGTCGGTCAAACCGATCTGTCCGCCGAATCGGGCACCGGCACCCGAGATCGATTCTTTGACCGCATCGACATCGGCATCCGCCGCGTTCGGTGCGGTGACCACCAGCACGGACTGCCCCTTGAGCTTGTTCGCGATCAGCCGGGGTGTGATGGCGAGGTCGAAGCTGTTGGAGGCGTTGAGCTTTGCGTTGAGATCGTCGCGCTCGCTCTCCAGGTCGCCGATGCGGTCACGACTCGTGCCGGTCATCGAGTTGACGCGGTCCCCGACGAATCCCGACCCCAGGAACAGTCCCAGGGCGAGCGCGAGGAAGACCGCGACCAGCGAGATCGCATGCTGTCGTAGCGAGATCATCGGCTACCGGTTCCAGACCTCTCGAGCCCAGTCGAGCAGCGCATTCCACTGCACGACGATCCAGTCGGTGATGTCGGTGCCCGCGTTCGACAGCAGCACGGCGGCGATGACGGCGACGAGTGCCGCCAGCACGACACACGCGATGGCGGCGCCCGACACCCGGCTGCGGTAGAGCGTGGCGACCGCCTTCGCGTCGACGAGCTTCTGGCCCACCTTCAGTCGGGTCAGGAACATCGACGGATTGCTCTCCCGGCGCGACCGGTCGAAGAAGTCGTCGAGCGATCCCGGGTAGCCGACGGTGACGATCAGGTCGGCGCCGTGGTAGTCGGTGAGCAGCAACGCGAGGTCGCCGGCCGACCCGGCGGCCGGGAACGTGGTGGCCCCGATGCCGAGGTCCTGAATGCGTTCGAGCCCGGTCGCATGTCCGTCGGTGTCGGCCGGAAGCACCAGCTGTGCACCGGATTTCAGCGTCGGAGTCTTCATGGTCTCGGGATCGCCGACGATGATCGACGGCTTGTACCCGGCCTTCATCAGCGTGTCCGCACCGGCCCCGACGCCCACCATGACGGGCTGGTACTCCTTGATGAACGGCTTCAGCGAGCGGAGGTCGGCAGCACGGTCGGCACCTTCGCCGACGATGACGACGTGACGGCCTGCGACGTCGACGTCGATCTCCGGCACACCGACCCCGTCGATCAGCAGCGGCGACTCGCTGCGGATGAACTCGATCGTGTTGCCCGAGAACGCCTCGAGATGGTCGACGAGGCCCGCCTTGGCACCGATCATGATGTCGGCGATGTCGCGCTCCTCGAGCTCGGTACCGAGGGCGAGTCGCCGTTCGCCGACGAGGAGCCGGTCGTTGTGGACCCGCACCTTGGCACCGTCCTTGACCCGCTTGAAGATCTCCGGACCCACATCGTCGAGCAGCACGATGCCGGAGGCCACCAGGACCTCGGGTCCGAGGTTGGGGTAGCGGCCGGTGATCGACCGCGAGGCGTTGACCACGGCCACGACGTTGGCCTCGACGAGCGCGTCGGCGGTCACCCGGTCGAGGTCGACCTCGTCGAGAATGGCGATGTCACCCGGCCCGACGCGGTTGAGCAGCCGTTTCGTGTTCTTGTCGATCCTGGCGATACCGGTCACGCCAGGCAGTTCTTCGGTGTTACGCGCGAGCAGTGCAGGCATCTTCATGACGGCCATGATCGGCCGAAGGCACGCCTCAGCCGGGGAGGCGCGCCGTAACAACAGCAACTTTTGTCACACACGCACCACGTGTTTCACCGTCGGCGGTGCTCAGTCGGCGGCGCGCTCCGCCTCCGCGGTGGCCAGCAGTTCCTCGGCGTGGGCGCGCCCGGTGTCGGACTCCCCCAGGCCCGCGAGCATGCGGGCCAACTCCGCCACTCGCTCGCTCCGATCGAGGGTGCGCACACTGCTGGTGACGAGCGCCCCCTTCTTGCTCTTGCCGATGACCAGGTGGTTGTCGGCGAACGCCGCGACTTGAGGGAGGTGGGTCACCACGATCACCTGGTGTGCTCGGGCCAGCCTCGACAACCGCTTCCCGATCTCCACGGCCGCGCGACCACCGACCCCGGCGTCGACCTCGTCAAAGACCATCACCGATCCCGAGGTGGGTGCGGCGAGGACGACTTCGAGGGCGAGCATGACCCGTGAGAGTTCGCCGCCCGACGCCGATTTCGCGATGGGCAGCGGCGTGGCGCCGGGATGAGCGAGAAGTGCGAATTCGACCTTGTCCGCGCCGTCGGCGCCGGCGTGCGCGGCGGTGCCCGCGACGCTGACGGTCAGCCGGTCGTCGGGCGTCGCCGCATCCGGGTTGACCGCGACCGCCAGCGCCGAGTCCCCCATCGCCAGCCCCTTGAGCTCTCGAGACACCTTGTCGGCCATCGACTTCGCGGCCTTCGACCGCAGCGTGTGCAACTTGTCCGCCGCGGCCTGCACCTTGTCCCGGGCCGCCGTCGCGGCAACCTCGAGCTCCTCGATGGAGGCCCGTGGGTCCTCGATCTCCGCGAGCCGGGCCTCGGCCTTGTGGCGCCAGTCGATCACCCCGTCGACATCCGGCGCGTACTTGCGGACGAGCGTCTTCAGCTCGGCCTGACGGGCGAGCAACTTGTCGAGCTCCTCGGCGTCGGCGGGTAGGCCCGACGTGAAGGCGGTCAGTTCGGCGCCGACATCGGTGATGACGGTGAGCGCCTCGGCGACGCGCGGTACGAGATCACGCAGCGTGTCGTCGGCCGCGGTCTCCAGCAGCGTGCGCACCGTTCCGAGTCCTTCGATGACCGACGATCCCGAATCCCCGGCGACGATGGCGTGCGCCTGGTCGGCGGCACCACGGATGGACTCCAGGTCGGAGAGCCGGCGGATCGTCGCGGTCAGCTCCTCGTCCTCGCCGGGCACCGGATCGACCGCGGCGATCTCGTCGATGCCGAACCGCAGCCGGTCGGCTTCCTGCGCGAGTTCCCGGTAGTTGGCGCGCCGGGCGTCGAGTTCGTCGAGGACCTCGACCCAGGCCGTTCGTGCCTTCCGGTATGAGTCCAGCGCCGCAGCCGCCTTCGGGCCGGCGAACGTGTCGAGTGCCGCGCGCTGGTGTTCGGGGCGGAGGAGCCGCAACTGGTCGTTCTGGCCGTGGATGGCCAGGACCGCCGTGGTGAGTTGGCCCATGACGCCCACCGGGACGGACCGGCCGCCCAGATGGGCGCGGGATCGTCCGTCGGCGCTGACCGACCGGACCGCGATGACGGTGTCGTCGTCGTCGAGTTCGGCTCCGGTGGAGTCCAGGATGTCGGCGACGACCGGATCCCGGTGCGCTCCGCCGTTGTTCGCGAGCCGGAACCGGCCCTCGACGACTGCCTTGGGGCTGCCGGTCCGGACGCGCGTCGCGTCGGCGCGGGCACCGGACAGCAGGTGCAGGCTGGTGACGATCATCGTCTTGCCCGCTCCGGTCTCGCCGGTGAGCACCGTGAATCCCGGATGGAAGCGCGCCTGCGCCTCCTCGATGACACCGAGACCGGTGATCGAGATCTCTTCGAGCACGACTATGCCTGCCTCCCTCGCCATCCCGTGACCGGGAGGGCGAACTTGGTGACCAGTCGGTCGGCGAAGGGGTCGGAATCGATCCGGATCCAACGCACCGACCGTTCGCTGCGCACCACCTCGACGCGGGCTCCCGCGGGCACGTCGAGTGCGCGTCGGCCGTCGCACAGCGCCAGCGCGGACCGCCCGTTCTTGTCCACCTCCACCGCGATCCGCGATCGCGGACTCGTCACCATCGGCCGGGCGAACAGGGCGTGGGCGTTGTTCGGCACGACCAGGATGGCCTCGAGGTCGGGCCACATCACCGGCCCGCCGGCGGAGAACGCGTAGGCCGTCGATCCGGTCGGTGTCGACACCAGCACTCCGTCGGCGCCGAAGGCTGAGACCGGCCGGCCGTCGACCTCGGTCACGAGCTCGAGGACACCGTTGTTGCTCGTGTTCAGGACCGCGACCTCGTTGAGCGCCCAGCTGCACGCGGTCGGCGGGTCCGGGTCGGCCGGGTCCACGATGGCGATGTCGAGGGTCATCCGCGGTTCGATGCGGTAGTCCCGGGCGATCAGCTGGGTCATGACCTCGTCGACGCGATGCGCCTCGGCCTCGGCGAGGAAGCCGATGTGTCCGAGATTGATACCCAGGACCGGGACCTCGGCGGGATAGGCCAGCTCGGCGGCCCGGAGGAAGGTGCCGTCACCGCCCAGGACGATGACGAGTTCGCAGCCCTCTGCCGTCGCGGACTCGGCCGTAGTGACCTCGACGACCGCGCCGAGCGACCGCAGGTATTCGGGGTCGACCGGTACGTTGCGGGGACGGGGCGACTCGCCCTCGTTGTTCCGGTACAGCACATCGTGATCGGGGGCGTCGCGGTCGAGGGTGTCGTGGTCGACCACGCGCAGCGCGACGTCGGCGGCCGCGCAGTGGCGCGCGATCGCCTCGATGGTCTCGAGCACGTTCTCGCGTCCGGTGTGGGCGACCACCAAGAACTCGCGGGCACCGGTGTGGTCCGGTGCCGGATCGTCGGTCACTGGTGATCCCCTCCATCGAAGTGCGGTCTGGGATAAGTGCGGTGTCGGTACGGAGACGCGGGCCCAGCGGTCAGCGCGGTCCCGCGGCGACCGCCTGTTCGATCATGGCCCGGAGTTCGTCCGGGGACCCGAGGGGGCGATCCGCGTCGGTCGAGTCCGCCCGGTCGACCCTATCGCTCCACCCCGACTCCTCGCCCGTCCGGTCGGCGAGCTCGTTGTGCAACCACAGGAAGTACTCGACGTTCCCCGACGGCCCGGGCAGCGGGCTCGCCACCACACCGCGCGTCCGCAGTCCGTGCGCGGCGGCCTCGATCGCCACCCCGAGTACCGCCTCGGCGCGCAGCGCGGAATCGCGGACCACGCCGCCCGATCCGACCCTTTCCTTGCCGACCTCGAACTGCGGTTTGACCATCGGCAACAGGTCGGCGCCCGGCGCGCAACAGCGGGCCAGCGCGGGCAGCACCAGGCCCAACGAGATGAACGACAAGTCGGCGACCACGACGTCGACCGGGCCGCCGATGGACCCGGGCTCGAGGTGCCGGACGTTCGTCCGGTCATGGACCACGACGCGCTCGTCGTTCTGCAACCGCCAGATGAGTTGTCCGTATCCGACGTCCGCGGCGACCACCTCGCGGGCCCCGCGGCGCAGCAGCACATCGGTGAATCCCCCGGTCGATGCGCCGGCGTCGAGGCACCGACGCCCCTCCACCGTCAGGCCACCCGGCTCGAACGCCTCGAGCGCACCGAGGAGCTTGTGCGCGCCTCGTGACGCCCAGTCGTCTCGCGGACCCTCGTCGACGACGATCGGGGTGTCCCGGGTGACCCCGGTGGCCGCCTTCGACGCGATGGTCCCGTTGACCCGGACCGACCCGGCATCGACGAGCTCACGCGCCTGTTCGCGCGATCGGGCGAGACCTCGGCGGACGAGTTCGGCATCGAGTCGTGCTCTGGCGACCATGGTCAGAACCGCTCCCTCGTGGACGACTCCGGTTTCCGCACCGAGGCCGGTCTCATCGTCGGTCCACGGCGTCGAGGGCCGCGGTGAGCGAGTCATGGGCCTGCTCGAGAAGCGCCGCCTGACGTTCGAGCGCCGCCAGCGAGAAGGCGTCACCCGCCGATTCACGGATCTCGTCGACCTGCGCGAGCATCTCGGTGACCTCGGCCTCCACGTCGGGCAGCTCCCCGACCCCATCGGCGGTGCCGAATGCGTCGACGACGGGGTCGAACTGCCGACGCGGCATCGCTCCCGGCGTGGGCCGGGACGGACCTGGGTCAGCCGAGGAGGCAGTCGGGTGAGTCATCGTGGACCACGCTAGCCGACGACTGTGACACCGAGGGATTCGAGCTTGGTCCTCGCGGCTCCCTCCGCGATCACCCGCAAGTCGTCCGGATCCGCGGACCCGGCATCGACTGCGGCCCAGGTGGCGGCGGCGAGCGCGGGCACCAGTCCCGCCTCCGCGCCGGAACCGGCGACCCGCACGGTCGGACCCTCGACGGTGATGTCCCAACCGGGCTGGTCGGACACCCGCACGGCGTCGATGTCGACGAAAAGGCCGGCGAGGTCGTCGAGAACGTAGGTGGGTCGCTGCTCCGGGGGCGCCGACAGCAGATCGTCGACCGTGCTCACACCGGTCAGTACCAGGGCGCTCTCGATACCGACGGCATGGCCGCCCTCGATGTCGGTGTCCAACCGGTCCCCGACGACGAGCGGAGCGCTCGCCCGAGCACGCGCGATCGCGTCGGCCATCAACGGCGCGGCGGGCTTGCCCGCCACCAGGGGCTCCTTGCCCGTCGCGTTACGCAGCGCGGCGACCATCGAACCGTTCCCCACGAGCAGGCCCCGCTCGGACGGCAGGGTGGCGTCGATGTTCGTCGCGATCCACAGCGCGCCGGCCCGGATCGCGAGCGCCGCCTCCGACAGTTGCGCCCAACCGGTGTCCGGCGAGTGGCCCTGGATCACCGCGGCCGGTCGGTCGTCGGCACTACGCGTCACCCCGACACCGACTTCGCGGACTTCTTGCGCGAGTCCGTCGGTACCGATCACCAGTGCACGCGAACCCGGCTCGAGATGTTCGGACAGCAGCCGCGCGCCCGACTGTGCACTCGTGACGACGAGGTCGTCGGTCGCCTCGAACCCCAGCTCACGCAGGTGCGCGGCCACCTCGGACGGCCGCCGGCTCGCGTTGTTGGTCACGAAGAACCGCGGGATGTTCAGCCGGGCGAGGGCATCGAGCGCATTCGGCAGCGCGTGATGCCCGGCGAACACGGTGCCGTCCAGGTCGAGGAGTAGTGCGTCGTGACGATCGACAAGGGTCACGGAATCGGGCGGCGATGTGATGGCGGGTTCGGCCGCAGACTCGGTTCCCGACGACTCGTCCAGGGTGGCGAGGGGATTGGGCACCCCTTCCACGATGGTCGACTCGGCGATCACGTCATCGCCGGCATCTCCCTCTTCCTCGGCAACGGCGGACACCGCCACCGAATTCGAGGTCTTCGACAGGTCGGCCGTACCCGGAACGGCCTTGATGGTGTCGTTCTCGATGGCATCGGACGCAGCAGGTGAATCGATTGCGGGAGTGACATCGGGCGCAGGCGCTGAGGCGGGCGCGATCGGGTCCGCATCGGAGTCGATGTCCCGCTCGACAGCCGGCACCGACAGCGGGTTGTCGAGCTCGCCTGGCGCAGCGCCGTTCACTCCCACACTCTCGGACGGCTGGTCGTCGTTGGCCAGCTCGGTCAACCGGAACTCGGCATCGGTGACATCATCGACGTCGGCGGCCGCCGCGTTCATGAACCAGGTGATCGCGTCGTCGCGACGACCGGCAGCTTCCAGGGCAGACGCATAGGCGTAGAAGAGACGGGCCGGTCCGGTACCGAGCTGCCCGGGCTTGAGGTTCTCGGCCTGCAGCGTCACGACCGCCTTATCCGGTTCACCGAGGTCCATGCGGGCACCGGCTTCGACGATCCGCATCTCGGTGGCATCGTCGCCGGTCAGTGACCGTCCCTCGTCACCGCGCGCGATCTCGACGGCACGCTCAGGGCGCCCGAGTCCGCGTTCGCAGTCGGCGATGAGCGGCAACAGGGCCGGGTTGCCGGTGATGCGCTTGGCTGCGCGGAGTTCGGTCGCCGACTCCTGCCACTCGCCCGCGTTGTAGGCAGCGATGCCGACGGTCTCGCGAACGACGCCGACCCGGGAAGCGCGAGCGCGAGCGGCACGTGCATGTTCCAGCGCCTGGACGGGATCCTCGAGCAGGATGCGCGACACCATCACCAGGTGCCGCGCGACGATCTCGGCGTTGGCCTTGTCGAGCGTCAGCAGATCACGGCGCACCTCGGGATCGAGATCCGACGCCGCGATGTCCTCGGGTAGCGGTGGCCCGGGCTGCCGGCTGCCGCGATCAGATCCGCGGTCACGCCCCGGACGATCATTCCGGCCACCTCGACCGCCATCCCGCTGTCCACGTGTGTCCCGCTGGCCGCGCCCGTCGCTGCGCGGACGATCACGATCACTCATAGCTGCCAATCTATGCCCTCGAACCTTGCTGAGTTGTGCCGCCCGGCGATGACGCATCAGGCGACCGACGCACGAGAAAGACCCCGTATCCGACGAAAGAAATCATCGAATA
>NZ_JAMBDT010000104.1:0-18001 GCF_025143765.1 Gordonia sp. p3-SID1431 | reverse complement strand
CCCGCATCCGGTCGCGCGGGACCAGGGGCGTCGCGATAAGCGGTGCCAGGGCGGTCGCGGCAAAGGCGATCGGGAAACCGACGGTCGCGATGAGTGCTCCGAGAAGCGGTGTGGTCGCCGCGGTCACCAGATACTGTCCGGTGTTCTGCACGGCGAGTCCGCGTCCGCTCCATTCCGGTCCGACGTACTCGGCTATGGCGGTGAACGCCAAGCCGTTGTCGGCCACCGAGATGACACTCGCCACCGCCATGAGCGCGGGCGCGAGTGGGCTGTCGAACCAGTCGGCGATCGCGAGCGCGGACATGGCGGCGACACCGGCCACCGCGATCACGCGGACCGGTCGCATCCGCGACATCCAGGCGTCCGACCACCGTCCGGCGACGATCCGGCCCAGTGCACCGATGATCTGGGTCACGGTGATCAGGGTTCCGGCGCCGGCCGGTGACCACCCGTGCGCGACGATCAGCCAGGTCGGTACGAAGGTCCACAGCATGGACTGGGGGATGACCAGCAGCATGCTGACGATGTGGATGCGTGCGAGGAAAGAGTTGTCGCGGTAGGGATTCGTGCGCGGGGGAGGGTTGCCGACCGTCGACGCGGGAGCCGGCCGACGCGGCGGATCGGTGATGCCGACGACCACCGCGACGAGTCCTGCAGCAGTCACCACGGCTGGGATCGCCAGTGCCGCAGCGGGTCCCGAACTCGCTGCGACAACCGGCATGGTGAGAGCGCAGACGCCGATCCCCAGCGGTTGTGCCATCTGCCGGATGCCCATCGCAGTCCCACGCTGGTGTGCGGGAAACCAGCCGACGACGATGCGACCGCTGGCCCCGTTCGCCGCCCCCGAGCCGAGACCGCCCACGAAGAGCGCGGCACCCACGACGGCATAGGACGCATCGGCTGACGCGGCGACGGTCGCCCCGGTCGCGCCGGCGAGCGAGATCGACAGCGACAGCAGGAGGATCCGTCGTTCGCCGTAGCGGTCCAACAGGATTCCCCACGGGATCGTCGCCGCCATCAGTCCGACCGTCGGGATCGCGGCAAGCGCCGAGGCCTGGGTGAGGGTGAGTCCGGCGTCGGTGTGCAGCGTGGGGATCAGGTAGGCGACACCGCTGACCACACAAGTCGTGGTGAGCGCGGCGAGCAGCGAGCACCCGAGGATGATCCACCTTCGGGCAGTGGTGATGTCGTCGACATCGGTCATGGTCTACTCACCTCGCTGCCTGTCCGGACCCGGTGAACCGGGGTTGGATATCTCAATATATGAAACAGTGTGACCACATTGTAAAACCGGCACCGACGTCCGCCAACTCGTCTCCCAACGTGTGGGATCGGCGGTGCGATAGGGTCTGGACATGCGCTTAGGTCGAATTGCGAGTCCTGACGGCGTGGCCTTCGTGTCCGTCGAGGGCGACGGAGACGACGCCGTCGTCAAGGAGATCGCCGAACATCCCTTCGGTACGCCGACGTTCACCGGCCGGTCGTGGAAGCTGGCGGATGTCCGGGTGTTGGCGCCGATCCTCGCCAGCAAGGTGATCTGCATCGGCAAGAACTACGCCGCACACGCGGCGGAGATGGGCGGCGAGGCGCCCGCCGACCCGGTGATCTTCCTCAAGCCCAACACTTCGATCATCGGCCCCGAGGTGCCCATCGTGCGTCCGCCGTCGTCGCAACGGGTCGATTACGAGGGGGAGCTCGCGGCCGTCATCGGACGCCCGTGCAAGGACGTGAAGGCCGCGCAGGCCAAGGGCGTGATCCTCGGATACACGGTCGCCAACGACGTAACCGCCCGCGACCACCAGCAGGCCGACGGTCAGTGGACCCGCGGCAAGGGGTACGACACCTTCTGTCCGCTCGGCCCGTGGATCGACACCTCGCTCGATCCGTCGGACGTCGAACTCGTGACGGAACTCGACGGCGAGGTCAAGCAGCGGACCCGGACATCGCTGATGCTCCACGACGTCGGTGAGATCGTCGAGTGGATCTCGCGCGTGATGACCCTGCTGCCCGGCGACGTGATCCTCACGGGCACCCCGGAAGGGGTCGGGCCCATGGTCGCCGGTCAACGTATCTCGGTGACCGTCGACGGTATCGGTACGCTCTCCAACCCGGTGGTGGACAAGTGACAGCTCCCAGCACGGCCCGTGTCAACGGGATCGACATCTCCTACAGCCTCGCCGGGTCGGGCCCGCTCGTGGTCATGGTCATGGGAACCGGAAGTCCCGGCCGCGTCTGGAAGGCGCATCAGGAACCCGCGCTGGTGAAAGCCGGCTTCACCGTCGTGACGTTCGACAACCGCGGTGTCGCACCGTCGTCGGAGTGCGCCGAGGGTTTCACGCTCGACGACATGGTCGCCGACACCGCGGCCCTGATCGAACACCTCGGCCGCGGTCCGGCGATCGTGATCGGCACCTCGTTGGGTGCCCGGATCACCCAGGAGCTGGCGCTGGCCCGCCCCGACGTGGTCAAGGCGGCGGTGATGGTTGCGACGTACGGCCGCAACACCCCACTGCAGGAAGCGATCTCGGCCGGTGAGCGGGCCCTCTACGACAACAAGATCAAGCTGCCACCGGAGTACGAGGCCGCCATCACCGCGCATCTCAACCTGTCGCCGCACACGCTCGACGACGACCGCACCGCGCGAGACTGGCTCGACATCATCGGCTTCTCCCAGCAGACGATCACCCCGGGCGTCCGCGCACAGCTCGAACTCCACAACAAGGAGTCCAACCGTCTCGCGGCGTACCGCGGCATCACCCGGCCCGCGCTGGTCGTCGGATTCGCCGACGACCGGACCCTGCCGGCGAAGCTGGCGCGCGAAGTCGCCGAGGCCATTCCAGGCGCGGAGTACGTCGAGATCGAGCGGGCCGGTCATTTCGGTTATCTCGAACAGCCGGCCGAGGTGAACCGGGTCCTGGTGGAGTTCTGCGAGCGCCACCGGGCCTGACGGCGGGCGTGCGGGGGCGGCGGTCGGCTTCGATACGCTGAGCCTCATGACCAGTAGTGAGGCCGTTCGCGTCCGATTCTGTCCATCCCCGACCGGCACTCCCCACGTGGGACTCGTGCGGACCGCGCTCTTCAATTTCGCGCAGGCCCGGCACGACGGTGGCACCTTCGTCTTCCGCATCGAGGACACCGACTCGTCGCGAGACAGCGAAGAATCCTACGAGGCCATCCTCGACGCTTTGCGCTGGCTCGGTCTCGACTGGGACGAGGGGCCGGAGGTGGGCGGACCCTACGGTCCCTACCGGCAGTCCGAGCGGCGGGAACTCCATGCCGACGTCGTCGCCCGCCTTCTCGAGGCCGGCGAGGCCTACGAGGCGTTCTCGACCCCGGAAGAGGTTGAGGCCCGGCACCGCGCCGCCGGACGCGACCCCAAGCTCGGGTACGACAACTTCGATCGTGACCTGACGCCCGAGCAACGTGCGGCCTACCTCGCCGAAGGACGTAAACCCGTTGTCCGCCTGCGGATGCCGGACACCGACCTCACCTGGGACGATCTCGTGCGCGGCACGACGACGATCAAGGCGGGTACCGTTCCCGACTTCGCGCTGACCCGTGCGACCGGCGATCCGCTCTACACGCTGGTCAACCCGGTCGACGACGCGATGATGAAGATCACCCATGTGCTGCGCGGCGAGGATCTCCTGTCGTCGACTCCGCGGCAGCTCGCGCTGTACGACGCGCTGATCCGAATCGGCGTCGCCGACGCCGTGCCGGCCTTCGGGCACCTGCCCTTCGTGATGGGTGAGGGCAACAAGAAGCTCTCCAAGCGCGACCCCCAGTCGAACCTCTTCCACCATCGCGACCGCGGTTTCATCCCCGAGGGTCTGCTCAACTACCTCGCGCTGCTCGGCTGGGGTTACAAGAGCGATGTCGACGTCTTCAGCCTGGCCGAGATGATCGCGGCTTTCGATGTGCGACAGGTCAACTCGAACCCCGCACGGTTCGATCAGAAGAAGGCCGACGCCATCAACGCCGAGCACATCCGGATGCTCGAGGTCGCCGACTTCACGGCGCGGCTGCGCTCGTATCTCGTCGCGCAGGGCAAGCTCCCCGAGAGCGCCGACGACGAGACCTTCGCGGCTCTGGCCGAACTGGTGCAGACGCGTATCCAGGTCCTCGGCGACGCGTGGGACCTCATCTCCTTCGCCTACGTCTCCGACGACGAGTTCACGATCGACGAGAAGGCGGCGAGCAAGAACCTGGGCGCCGACGCGGTGCCGGTCCTGGACGCCACCATCGCCGCGGTCGAGTCGCTGGACTCCTTCACCACCGCCGCACTGCAGGACGCACTGAATGCTGCGCTGGTGGACGATCTGGGGCTCAAACCGCGCAAGGCGTTCGGTCCGGTACGCGTGGCGGTGACCGGCTCCCAGGTCAGTCCGCCGCTCTTCGAATCGATGGAGATCCTGGGTCGCGACAAGACGCTCGCGCGGCTGGCCTCGGCACGGGAGATCGCAGCCAAATAGTGCCGCTGAGCTGCACGTTTGTGGACTTACGGTGACCCTTTGATACTCTCTTTCTCGGCAGTTTTCCGCAAGGAGAATCAAGCCAATGGGGTATGGTGTAATTGGCAACACAGCGGTTTCTGGTACCGCCATTCTAGGTTCGAGTCCTGGTACCCCAGCGGACAGAAAGAGATCGAGACCGTGCTAAGGTCTTGATCGCCGGAAGTTCCCATGGCCCCGTCGTCTAGCGGCCTAGGACGCCGCCCTCTCAAGGCGGTAGCGCGGGTTCGAATCCCGTCGGGGCTACGAGAAACACCCTTCCTCTGCCATGCAGGGGGAGGGTGTTTTTCATTGCGCGACAGACCATCTCGTCCGTGTTGCGATGATCACACCGAAACACGGACGAGGGTCAGAAGGTGTCGCGCCGGGACTGCGGTCAGAGGAATTCGGCGGTGGTGCCCGAGGCCGGCATCTCGGGGATGCCGAGCTTGCGGTGGTCCCAGGAACGGGTGCGGGACGGACGGATCCGGACGGCGACGCGCTTGTTCATCATCTGCTCGACGAATGGTCGCGATTCTTCGGTGTAGGGCGCTGTGTAGCGTTCCCAGACGCTGATGCCGACCTTCAGGCACGAGTCCGGGTCGTCGAGGATCTCGGCAGTGCCCTCGAAGGTGACGCCGCGCAGTGTGTCGTAGGTGTCACCGTCCTCGATCATCACCGAGCACCGGTTGTTGCGACGGATGTTGACCGCCTTCTGCGACTTGGATTTGGTCTCGAACCAGATCTCGCCGTCGATGATCCCGTACCACATCGCCACGAGGTGGATGCTCCCGTCCGCTCCGGTGGTGGCGAGGGTCGCGGTCCGGCTGCGCGCCACGAACTCCGCGATCTCGGCCTCGGTCATGACGATCTGATTGCGTTGGTTGACTCCCATTCCCCGACGCTAGCCCACCGGCGGGTCCATCGGAACCGCTCCGGGTGCAACGGCTCTGGGTCAGGGACGTGCGGCCTGGAGGCGTTTGTGGATGGCGTCGGCGGCGGCGAGCAGATCGGCGGCCCAGCGTGCACCGGGTCGTCGGCCCATCCGGTCGATCGGCCCGGACACCGAGATCGCGGCGACCACGTCACCGTTGCCGTCGCGCACGGGAGCCGACACACTCGCGACTCCGGCGGCGCGTTCACCGGCACTCTGGGCCCACCCGCGCCGGCGGATCTCGTGCAGTGCGCGCTCGCTGAAGACGCTGTCCGGCACGAGCGCGCGCTGGGTGGCAGGGTCGGCCCAGGCGAGGAGGACTTTCGCCGCGGACCCTGCGCTCATGGGGAAGCGGGTGCCCACCGGCACGGTGTCACGCAGGCCGGTCGGTGGTTCCATCGCGGCGACGCAGACGCGTTCGGCACCTTCGCGGCGATAGACCTGAACCGATTCGCCGGTGATGTCGCGGAGCCGGGGGAGGACCATGAGAGCCGACTCGGTGACGGGATCGTGTGCCGAGGAGGCGAGTTCGCCGAGGACGGGGCCGGGCTGCCAGCGGCCGGTGACATCCCTGGTCAGAAAGCGGTGCGTCTCGAGTCCGACGGCGAGTCGATGTGCCGTCGCCCGGGGCAGACCGGTGCGCTCGCAGAGCTCGGAGAGATTGCACGGCGCCTCGGCGATCGCGTGCAGCACCGCCACGGACTTGTCGAGCACTCCGATTCCGCTGCTGACCGCGGATGCGGTATCCTTTCCCATAGGACGATACTAGCTGTCCAAATAGTGAGATGCACGTTCGAAACACAGCCAGAACGTCAACACCGCGTGCAGAGTCCGAAGAACCCGAGCAGATAACGAGTGAAGCCATGAGCAACAGCCCAGCCCAGCCGCTGACTCTCGCCGAGAAGGTGTGGCGCGACCATGTCGTCGTCCCCGGTGACGTCGATGCGTCCGGCAACACCAATCCAGACCTGATCTACATCGATCTCCACCTCGTCCACGAGGTCACCAGCCCCCAGGCCTTCGAGGGTCTGCGCCTCGCCGGTCGTCCGGTCCGCCGACCGGATCTGACCATCGCGACCGAGGACCACAACGTCCCGACGGTGGACATCGACAAGCCCATCGCCGATCCCGTGTCGCGGACCCAGGTCGACACGCTGCGCAGCAACTGCGAGGAATTCGGCGTCCGCCTTCATCCCATGGGTGACGCCGAGCAGGGCATCGTCCACGTGGTGGGGCCGCAGTTGGGCCTGACCCAACCCGGCATGACCGTCGTGTGCGGTGACAGCCACACCTCGACGCACGGTGCCTTCGGAGCGATCGCGATGGGTATCGGTACCAGTGAGGTCGAGCACGTCCTGGCGACGCAGACCCTCTCGCTGCGCCCGTTCAAGACGATGGCGATCAATGTCGACGGCGAGCTCCCGCCCGGTGTGACGAGCAAGGACCTGATCCTCGCGATCATCGCGAAGATCGGCACCGGCGGCGGGCAGGGTTACGTGCTGGAGTACCGCGGGGAGGCGATCCGCAAGCTCTCCATGGAAGCGCGGATGACGGTGTGCAACATGTCGATCGAGGCAGGCGCCCGGGCGGGGATGATCGCACCCGATGAGGTCACCTACGAGTTCCTCAAGGGCCGCCCGCATGCCCCGTCGGGTGCCGATTGGGATGCTGCCGTTGCCTATTGGGACAGTCTGCGCACCGATCCCGGTGCCACCTTCGACGCCGAGGTGCACATCGACGCCGCCTCGCTGACCCCGTTCGTCACGTGGGGGACCAATCCGGGACAGGGTGCACCGCTCGGCGCCGCGGTACCCGACCCGGCGGAGTACGGCGACGAGGTCAAGGCGAGTGCCGCGGCCAAGGCGCTGGAGTACATGGGCCTCGAGCCCGGAACGCCGCTGCGCGACATCAAGGTCGACACGGTCTTCGTCGGCTCCTGCACCAACGGGCGGATCGAGGACCTGCGCGAGGTCGCCGGCATCCTCAAGGGGCGCAGGGTCGCGGACGGGATGCGGATGCTCATCGTGCCCGGTTCGATGCGGGTGCGTGCACAGGCCGAGGACGAAGGTCTCGGCGAGATCTTCCTCGCGGCCGGCGCCGAATGGCGGCAGGCCGGGTGCTCGATGTGCCTCGGCATGAACCCCGACCAGCTCGCCCCGGGGGAGCGGTGTGCGTCGACCTCCAACCGCAATTTCGAAGGGCGCCAGGGCAAGGGTGGCCGAACGCACCTCGTGTCTCCGGGAGTGGCAGCGGCCACCGCGCTGCGCGGCACCTTGTCCGCGCCCGCCGACCTGGACGCACAGCCGGCGCCCGCCGATCTCGGTTGAGTCACGGTCCGACCCATATCCCAGCCACATCATTCGAACAGGGGCTTTCTCATGGAACCGTTCACCGAACACACCGGTATCGGTGTCCCGCTGCGTCGCAGCAACGTCGACACCGACCAGATCATCCCGGCCGTCTATCTGAAGCGGGTGACGCGCACCGGCTTTGAGGACGGTCTGTTCGCCGGTTGGCGGACCGATCCCGACTTCATCCTCAACAACGAGCCCTGGAGCCGCGGGTCGGTCCTGGTCGCCGGTCCCGACTTCGGCACCGGGTCGTCGCGTGAACACGCGGTCTGGGCGCTGTCCGATTTCGGCTTCCGCGTGGTGATCTCGTCGCGTTTCGCCGACATCTTCCGCGGCAACTCGGGCAAGGCGGGTCTGGTGGCCGCGCAGGTCGAGCAGCCCGACGTCGAACTGCTGTGGAAGCGCCTCGAGGAGAATCCTGGCCTCGAAGTGACGGTGAGCCTTGTCGATAAGACGGTCACCGCCGGAGACCTCGTGGTGCCGTTGGCAATTGATGACTACACGCGGTGGCGTCTGATGGAGGGTCTCGACGACATCGGACTCACGTTGCGCGAGGTAGAGGCGATTTCCGAGTACGAGTCGGCGCGTCCGGCATTCAAGCCGCGCACCCTCGCGGACTGATTCCGCACCGCCGCGGCGGGGTCATCTCGCCGCGGCGGCACCGTCGTGAGCTGCCATGCCATTTCGCAACACGGCGTCCTAATTGGCGTGGAAGATGGACGTTTTCACATCCGACGTTTACCGTGTGTTGGTAGCTGGCCGAAACTCGGTCAGATCAGCTTGCGGAGGTACTCATGAACAAGGCGGAGCTCATTGATGAGCTGACCAAGAAGCTCGACGCGGATCGCAAGACTGCGACTGAAGCCGTCGAGCTCGTCGTCGACACGATCGTGCGCGCAGTCAACAAGGGCGAGAGCGTGACGATCACCGGCTTCGGCGTATTCGAGAAGCGGAAGCGCGCACCGCGCGTCGCCCGTAACCCGCGCACCGGCGAGACCGTCAAGGTCCGCGCGACCTCGGTGCCGGCGTTCCGTCCGGGCGCTCAGTTCAAAGCCGTTGTGGCGGGCAAGCAGAAGCTGTCCGCGACCGGTCCGGCTGTGAAGCGCGGAAGCGGGGCCACCACCACGGCAGCCAAGAAGGCTGCGCCGGCGAAGAAGACGGCCGCCAAGAAGACGACCGCCGCCGCCAAGAAGACCACGGCGGCCAAGAAGGCTCCGGCGAAGACCACGGCGGCCAAGAAGACCACCGCGGCCAAGAAGGCTCCGGCGAAGACCACGGCGGCCAAGAAGGCTCCGGCCAAGAAGGCGGCGCCGGCGAAGAAGGCCACCGCGGCGAAGAAGGCTCCGGCCAAGAAGACTGCCGCGAAGAAGACCGCGGCGAAGAAGACCACCCGTCGCTGACCTGCGGGACAACCGCGGTCGACGACCACAATTCAGCCCCCGGCGTACTTCCCCCGCCGGGGGCTGAATCGTGTTCGGGGTCAACCGGCGGAGGGGCGCGGGACTCAGGCTGTCGGGAGCGGCCCGGCGATGTGATCGGCCGCCACCAGCCGGCCGTCGAACAGGGACAGAACCCACACACTGCCCTTGCGGTTGGAGGCCTTGGGAAGCGGGATCGAGTCGCGCTCGGACCACCAGTCCATGAGGGGCGGGATCACCTTGCCCTGACTGCAGACCGCCAGGGTCGACGTCGTGTCGGCGGCGAGTTCGAGGATCCGGCGTTGCGCCGCTGCCGGATTGGTCCGATACGTCTCCTCCGACAGATCCGGCTCGCTGTGCAACTCGACCCCCAGCCGGTCGCGTAGCGGTTCCAGGGTCTGCTCACAGCGGACGCGATCGGCCGAGTGCACCCGGCTCGCCCCGAACGCGATCAGCAATGGGGCGAGGGCGGCGGCTTGCGCCCGGCCGAGTTTGTCGAGGGGCCGCAACCGGTCGTCGCCCTTGTAGGTCGAGCGCCGGCCGGCCTTGGCGTGCCGTACCAACAGGAACGTGTGCAGGTCCGCGGGTAGCCGCACGAACTCCTCGAGGATCGTGCGATCGAGCGGATAGCTCAACATCTCCCGGGCCTCGTCGACGGAGAGCCACCGCAGCTCGTCGACCTCGTGCCCGGCGACGAACTCTCCGTCGGACGCTCGCGCCGACCAGTAGCGCACATGCTTGCGGGTACTGCCGAGGTCGTAGTGGACGTCGTCCAGGTGCCGGCCGAGAACGACGTGTTCGCCCGTCTCCTCGGCGATCTCGCGCACCGCCGTGTCGATGAGGGTCTCGCCCGGCTCGGCCTTTCCCTTGGGCAGCGTCCAGTCGTCGTACTTGGGGCGGTGGACGACCGCGATCTCGACATCGTCGATCTCGGCGGCATCGTTCCCGGTCGGACCGGGGACAACCGGTCGCCAGACCACACCGCCGGCGGCCCACACCTCATTCGTCTTCTTCGCCATGTCGATGGTGATCGTAGAGGTCGAAGGTTACGCGTCGGTGCCGGTCACGAACTGGTCTCCGGCCGACGACGATTGCGCCGCATCATCTGTCGCTGATGGTCGCGCACCTCTTCGCCCTCGGCGGGTGAGGCCACCCAGCTCCCGTCGGACTGCAGGACCCAGCAGCGGGTCCGCGGATCGAGGGCGGAGGCGAAGATGTCACCGAGTTCACCGGCCAGACGCTCGTCACGGACGTTCACCATGACCTCCACGCGCCGATCGAGATTGCGGTGCATCATGTCCGCGCTGCCGAACCAGTACTCGTTCTGCGCACCGAAATACAGGATTCGGGAGTGCTCGAGGAACTGCCCCAGGATCGACCGCACGTGGATGTTGTCGCTGTAACCCTCGACCCCGGGCCGCAGCGCGCTGATGCCACGGACGACGACGTCGACGGGCACCCCGCTCTGCGAGGCCCGGTACAGCGCATCGATCACCTGCTCGTCGACCAGTGCATTCGCCTTGAGCTGGATTCTCGCGCGCGTGTCGCCGTCGCGGAACAGCTCGATCTCGCGATGGATCCGTTTGATGATGCCCGCCCGGATGCCGTGCGGCGCAACGAGGATGTTGCGGTACTCCTGCTTGCGGGAGTAGCCGGTCAAGGTGTTGAACAGGTCGGTCAGGTCGGCGCCGATGTCGGGGGCGGCGGTCAGCAGGCCCACGTCCTCGTAGAGCCGCGCGGTCTTCGGGTTGTAGTTGCCGGTCCCGATGTGGCAGTACCGCTTGATCGTCGAGCCCTCGCGACGCACCACCAGGCAGGTCTTGCAGTGGGTCTTCAAACCGACGAGGCCGTAGACGACGTGGACGCCGGCCTGTTCCAGTTTGCGGGCCCACTTGATGTTCGCCTGCTCGTCGAAGCGGGCCTTGATCTCCACCAGCGCGACGACCTGCTTCCCGGCCTCGGCGGCGTCGATGAGCGCGTTGACGATCGGGGAGTCGCCGGAGGTGCGGTACAGCGTCTGCTTGATGGCCAGGACCTGCGGGTCGGCCGCGGCCTGCTCGATGAACCGCTGCACGCTCGTCGAGAACGAGTCGTACGGATGGTGGACGAGTACGTCACCGTCGCGAAGAGTAGAGAACACGCTCTTGGGTGTCTCTCGCTCGCCGAACGCGGGGTGGGTGGCGGGGACGAACGGACGGTCCTTGAGATGCGGGCGGTCGAGCGCGTAGATCTCGAAAAGTGATGACAGATCGAGGAGTCCGGGCACCTGGATGACGTCGGCGGGGTCCACCTCGAGCTCGCGCAGCAACAACTCGAGCATGTGCTCGCTCATGTCGTCGGCGACCTCGAGCCGCACCGGCGAGCCGAACCGACGGCGCGCGAGTTCTCGCTCGAGCGCCTGGAGGAGGTCCTCGTCGCGGTCCTCTTCGACCTCGAAGTCGGCGTTGCGGGTGATCCGGAAGACGTGGTGCTCAACGATTTCCATACCCGGGAACAACGTCCCGAGGTTGGCCGCGATCAGACTCTCCAACGGTAGGAACACCGCGCTCCTGGCGGCCTTGTCGTCGTCGGACGCCCGAGCGGGCGACAGCCGGTCGACGCGGATGAAGCGGTTCACGTTGTCCGGTACCTTGACCCGCGCGAAGTGCTCGCCGCTCTCGTTGACGTCGCGGACCGTGACCGCGAGGTTCAGCGACAACCCGCTGATGTACGGGAACGGATGAGCGGGGTCGACCGCCAGGGGCGTCAGGACCGGAAATACCTCGTCCTGGAAATAATCGGTCATCCGCGCCTGCTGCTCGGCGGTGAGCTGCGACCAGGACACCACGTAGATGTCGTTGTCGGCCAACGCCGGTCGGACCGAATCGAGGAAGACGCGCGCGTGCCGGTCGGCGACGGTCTGCGCGCGTCCGGCGATGCGCATGAGTTGTTCTCGCGGCGACAGGCCGTCGGCGGACCGGACCGACAGGCCGGTCTCGTCGCGCCGCTTGAGTCCGGCCACCCGCACCATGAAGAACTCGTCGAGGTTCGAGGCGAAGATGGCGAGGAACTTCGCACGATCGAGGAGCGGCAGGGAGGTGTCCTCGGCGAGCGCGAGCACCCGGGAGTTGAAGTCCAGCCAGCTCAATTCCCGGTTGAGGTAACGGTCCTCGGGCAGGTCGGCGGATTCGTCGGGCACCAGGGTGGCGGCCGGCGGGGCATGCGGGATCGGTGTCGTGGTGACCGTGGCGGTCTGCGATACGTCATCGTCGGCGGGGCTCACCCCCCAATGATGACCCATCGCCGTCCCCGGCGTACACGCCCGCCGGTCGGACGCTTGTCGATTGCGGGTCGGGGTCAGAGATCACGCAGCGCAGCGACGGTGTGCGGTCCGAGGCCGAGCTCGCGGGCGACGCCCAGGTCCGCCGCGGTGTCGACGTCGGTGCGCAGGTCGGCCCACTCCCGGCCGGCCGGATCGAGTTCGACGGCGCCGGCGGCCCGGTGGGCGGCCGCCGAACCGGGACCGAAACGGGGAGCGGGGACGCCGGTACCGGTGCCGTGCAGCAGCACCGTCCCGGATCCGTCCCGGTCGGTGACGAAGCTCGAGCGGTGTTCACCGGCGGCGCGCAACACGGCGGCGACGGACGTGCTCGTCGCCGCCGGCAGATCGGCCTGCACGTACATCAGGCCCGTCGACTCGGGCCACGCCTCGCGCGCCCAGCGCGCACCCTCGACGAACGCGGAGTTGAGACCGGCGTCCGCGGGTGCCCGGTGCGGCGACTCGCTCAGGCCGCGCATGCCCGAGCGCCGCGCCGCGGCGAGCACCTCGTCGTCGGGGCTGACGACGACGAGCCGAGAGATCCCGGCGCCGCGCAAGGCGTCGACGGTGTCGAGGAACATCGCCAGGACGAGGGAACCCCGGGCGACGGGGTCGTCACCCTCGAATGCGGTGGACAGCGTCGCCGCCAGTCGTGACTTCGCGCGGTGCAGATTCTTGACCGCCAGCACGGCCGCGACCGACGTCGCGACGGGCTCGTTGCCCCCCGCGTCGACGACCGTCGAGTCGGCGCCCGCGCCGACGGTGCTGTGTTCCATGCCGACCATCATGATGCACCGACCCCTGGTCGGTGACATTCCGGGTCGGCCATACCCGGCAGGCACTAGGGTGAGCAGGGTCGGCCGTCCGGCCGGCGCCGGCGGTGGGAATACGGAATTGGGCTTGCCCGGTGGGAGGTTGCGGTGCGCGCAGCGGTGATGGGTGCGGGTTCCTGGGGAACCTCGGTGGCGAAGGTGCTGGTCGATGCCGGTACCGACACCGTGATCTGGGCGCGGCGACCCGAACTCGCCGAGGCGATCAACACCGAGCACGTCAACGCCGACTATCTACCCGGCATCGCGCTGCCCGCCGCGCTCACCGCGACGAGTTCGGCGGTCGATGCCCTGCTCGGCGCCGACGTCGTCGTCTGCGGTGTCCCGTCGCAGTCGTTGCGCCCCAACCTGACGCAGTGGACGCCCTACATCGGGTCGGATGCGTCGTTGGTGTCGCTCGCCAAGGGCATCGAATCCAACACCCTGCTGCGGATGAGTGAGGTCATCGCCGAGGTGACCGGTGTCGCCGACGACCGGATCGCGGTGCTGACCGGGCCGAACCTGGCACGCGAGATCGCGGAGGGTCAACCGGCGGCGACCGTGATCGCCTGTGCCGACGAGGCGCGGGCGGTGACGCTGCAGAGCGCGTTCAGTACGCGATACTTCCGGCCGTACACCAACACCGACGTCGTCGGATGTGAGATCGGCGGCTCTGCGAAGAACGTCATCGCGCTGGCCTGCGGGATGGCCAGCGGCATCGGGTTCGGTCAGAACACCCTGGCGACGATCATCACTCGTGGGCTCGCCGAGACGATCCGGTTGGGCGTCGCGGTGGGCGCGCAGATCGAGACGCTGGCGGGTCTCGCCGGGATCGGGGATCTCGTCGCGACGTGTTCGTCGCCGTTGTCGCGCAACCGCACGTTCGGCGCGCGGCTGGGGGAGGGTGCCACCATGGCGCAGGCTCAGGAGGCCACCAACGGGCAGGTCGCCGAGGGCGTCAAGTCGTGCTCGTCGGTGCGTGCGCTGGCCGAGCGACACCAGGTGCCGATGCCGCTCACCGACGCGGTCCACCAGGTCTGTCACGACGGCATGTCGGTGGCCGACGCGGTCAATTCGCTGTTGGGCCGCAGCACCAAGCCGGAGATCTACCGGGACTGAGCGCCCGCCGCCGATCAGCCGAAGTCGAGCGGTCCCCGTTCGAGGGTGCGGTCGATCAGTCCCGAGATGTCGGTGATGGGTCCGTTGCCGGCGTTCGTCGGAATCCACATCGCGACATAGGGCCGGTGGTCGACGCACACATAGGCCTGGCCCGAGCCGTCGACCGTGTCCGTGATGAACCACTGGACCCCGGCCTGGCCGGCGGCGTGGATCTCCTGGAGATTGCTGGTGGGAGACAGCTCGGCAGGTCGGGTCACCCCGCACCGAAGTGTCATGTCGTCGCCCGGGCCGGTCGACGGCCACGTCGCGCGGTCGCCGGAGACCTCTTTGGTGCCGAAACCCTCGAAGGTGTCCGGTGCTTCGGTGAGCAAGCGGGTGCACTCCGCGGCGACCGGGCCGACGGAGTCGTAGGACTCGATCGGGGTCACCGGATCGGGGCGCATCGCGGCGAACACGATGAAGCCGGCGAGCACCATCACCGGAATGGCTACCAGGGTCGCGACGAGTGCGGGGCTGAGACGTCCGCCGCCGCCATACCGCGCGGAGTCCTCGGCGGATTCGCCGTCGACGGGATCCTGCTGGGTGTCATCCGAACCTGCTGACGTCACCCCACAACAGTAGGAGTCGGTCTGCCGAACCCGCGCACGGGGACCCGTCACGATCACCGTCGTGGGCGGCCGGCCGACGCCCCTCAGCGCGTCGTGGGGACCACCGGGCAGGTCAGGGTGCGGGTGATCCCGTCCACCTTCTGGATCTGCGGAACCACGTTCTCGGTCAGGTGGGTGGCATCGGAGGCGTCGACCCGGACGATCACGTCGTACGGCCCACTGACCTCTTCCGACGAGGCGACCCCGGCGATCTCGGCGATGGTCGCGGCTGCGAGGGCGGCCCTGCCGACCTCGGTCTGGATCAGTATGTATGCCTGAACCACGGACATCCTCTCCGTCTGTGTCGTTCCCGGGCCACATCGTATGGGGCACATCGTCGACACGGGCTGTCGTACCGGCGGCTCGGCGCATGCGCGGTCGTCGGGCAGTGCACGACTGCCGCGGGCGGCCGGACTGTTGCGGATCGCTCTCGCCCGGCGGCCCCATACACTGTGGCACACATTGTCACCGACAACCCCGTGCGCGCGCGACCGGAAGAGGAAAGGCCCCGACGAGTGACCTTCGACGAGACAGGTCGGCAGGACCGCGCGATCGACCGGACCGACACGGTCGGGGCGATCGGTGAGCGTGCCGTGATCGCCGCGTTGACCGCGTCCGCGACCTCCGGTGAGCCCGCCGACGACATCGTGATCGGATCCGGTGACGACGCAGCCGTTCTCGACATCGGGGGATCGGCGGTGATCAGCACCGACACCGTCGTCGAGGGGCGCCACTTCCGATTCGACTGGTCGACGCCGGAGCAGGTCGGCGCCCGCGCGGTGGTGCAGAGTGCCGCCGACGTCGCCGCGATGGGCGGCCGCACAACGGGTCTCGTCGTGTCCATCGCGTGTCCGTCGGACACGCCGGTCGGCGTCGTCCTCGACCTCAACGACGGCGTGGTCCGCGCGGCACACGGACAGGGGGCCCGGGTGCTGGGCGGCGACCTCGTCGCGGCCGGTCAGGTGGTGGTGAGTGTCACCGCGGTCGGCGCGCTCGAGGGTCGGCCCCCCGTCTCGCTGGGCGGTGCCCGGCCTGGTGACGTCCTCGCGGTGAGCGGTCCGCTGGGGGCCAGCGCCGCGGGACTCGCGGTGCTGTCCGATCCGCGTCCCATGGTCAGCGATTGGTCGGAACTGGTTGCACTGCACCGAGTTCCGAACCCCGACCTCACCCAGGGGCCGGTCGCCGCGGCGGCAGGTGCGCACGCCATGACCGACATCTCCGACGGTCTGGTCGAGGAACTGCTCACGATGTCGAGGGCTGCCCAGGTCGCCATGACCGTGCATGGCGACGCCGTACCGCGGCGCCCGGATCTGGCTGCCGCGGCAAGCGAACTCGGGGCGGACGTCGACCGCTGGGTACTGGTCGGCGGCGAGGACCATCACCTGCTCGCGGCGTTCGGCGGGCCCGCGGTGGTGCCGCCAGGGTGGACCGTCATCGGCTCGGTGGGGGAGAAGTCCTCGTCGGCGCCCGAGGTCTGGGTCGACGACCGCCGGGTCGGTGGGCCCGACGGTCTCGAACTGCACGGGTGGCAGTCCTTCGCCGACCCGACTGGTGACTGAGGTCCCCGGGGCGCACCATTAGAGTCGCCTCATGGCGATCTACGCACTCGACGACCGAGAACCGGTTCTGGGACAGGACACCTACGTGCACCCGGACGCGGTGGTGATCGGCGCGGTCACCCTGGGCGACGGTGTCTCGGTGTGGCCGGGCGCGGTACTCCGCGGCGACTACGGGACCATCACCGTCGGCGCCCGCAGCAACATCCAGGACGGCACCGTCATCCACTGCACGGTTCTCGACCCGACCGTGATCGGCGAACGGTGCGTCGTCGGACACAACGCGCACATAGAGGGCGCGACGATCGGAAACGACTGCCTCATCGCCTCGGGATCGGTGGTCCTGAACGGGTCCACGGTCGGCGACGGCGCGATCGTCGGAGCCGGCGCGGTGGTCCCGTTCAAGTTCGACGTTCCCTCGCGACGGATGGCGCTCGGTGTACCGGCCCGGCTCCGCGACGGCTACGAGGTACCGGAGGGGCACACCGAACTCAACTGCGAGATGTACTTCCAGAACGCGCAGCACTATCGCACCGCCCTGAAACGACTGGACTAGCGACCGCCCACGACGGAGGCAATCGAGTGACCGCACCACCCAAACCCCTTGCCGAACTGATCGACCCGGGCTGGGCGCAGGCGCTCGCCCCGGTCGAGCCGCTCATCACCGAGATGGGCCGGTTCCTGCGCACCGAGATCGCCGAGGGGCGGCGCTATCTGCCTGCGGGACAACATGTCCTGCGGGCCTTCACGCGCCCCCTCGACGACGTGCGCGTGCTGATCGTCGGGCAGGATCCATACCCGACGCCGGGACACGCCGTCGGACTGAGCTTCTCGGTGGCGCCCGACGTGCGCCCGATCCCGCGTTCCCTGACGAACATCTACACCGAATACTGCGCCGATCTCGGCTACCCCATGCCGACCACCGGGGATCTCACGCCCTGGGCGGACAACGGTGTGCTTCTGTTGAACCGCGTGCTCACGGTGGCCCCCGGCGAGCCGGCCTCTCACCGGGGGAAGGGCTGGGAAGAGGTGACCGAGTGCGCGATCAAGGCGCTTGCCGCCCGCGACGAGCCGCTCGTCGCGATCCTGTGGGGCCGGGACGCCGCGGGACTGGAGAAGTGGCTGCCCGACGTCCCGACCATCGTGTCGGCGCATCCATCACCGTTGTCGGCCTCGCGCGGGTTCTTCGGGTCCCGACCCTTCAGCCGGGCCAACGAGGAACTGTTGGACCTCGGCGCCGAACCGGTGGAGTGGCGTCTGCCGTGACCCTTCGAGGCTCGTCGACCTCGACGCGCTCCTCGCACCTCAGTACCTGCGGCCTGGCGGCCGTCGTGGACTACGAAAGAACACTGTTTGAGCGTCCACATCTCTGCTCCCTG
>NZ_JAMBDT010000103.1:0-18296 GCF_025143765.1 Gordonia sp. p3-SID1431 | reverse complement strand
ACCTCGCCCACCCGGGGGGCGACGCGCGCCGCCGACAGCGAGTTGCCGCCGAGATCGAAGAAGGACTCGGTCACGCTGACCTCGCCGAGGCCCAGCACCTCGGCGAACACCGCGGCGACCGCGGCTTCCTGATCGGTCTCCGGTGCCACGATCTCGCCGGCCTCGATGACCGGTTCGGGCAGCGCCGCCTTGTCGAGCTTGCCCACCGGGGTGAGGGGGAGCTCGTCGAGCACCGCGACCGACGCCGGCACCATGTGCGCCGGGAGACGTTCGCCGACAAACGATCTCAGCTCTGCCGGATCGACCTCGGCCCCGGTGGTGACCACGTAGGCGGCCAGTGCGGTGGCGACCGAACCGCCGACACCGACGACCACGGCCGAGCGGACCGCCGGATGCTCGGCGAGAACTGCCTCGATTTCACCGAGTTCGATGCGCAGACCGCGCAGCTTCACCTGGTCGTCGCTGCGCCCGGAGTACTCGATGACCGGGGCGCCGGCGGAATCCTGCTTCCAGCGCACGATGTCGCCGGTGCGATACATCCGGTCACCCGGGTGACCGTGCGGGTTCGCCACGAACCGATCGGCGGTCAGGCCCGGACGGTCGAGGTATCCGCGCGACAGCGCGCCGCCGTTGACATACAGCTCACCTGCGACCCCGATGGGGACCGGACGCAACTGCGCGTCGAGCACCATCAGGCCCACGCCGGCGAGCGGGCCGCCGAGCGAAACCGGCTCGCCCACCGCCATCGGCGCACTGATGGTCACGCCGATCGTGGTCTCGGTGGGGCCGTAGAGGTTCTGGATCCGCCGGAACGGCGCCCAGCTGTCCTTGAGCGCCTGCGGCACGGCCTCGCCACCGGCGTAGACGACCCGGAGGGCCGGGACGGCCTGCGGTTCGATGGTCGCGAGCACGGTCGGCGTCAGGAACGTATGGGTGATCGCCTGCCGCATCATGAGGTCCTGCAGCGGCGGGCCGCCGACGGCGTCGGCGGGGCGGTAGATCAACACGCCGCCGGACACGATCGCGAGCAGGTACTCGAGCACCGACGCGTCGAAGCTGGGCGAGGCGAAGCCGAGCACCCGCGAGTACTCGTCGGCGCCCGAGCGCCGGATCTCCTCCGCGGCGAAGTTCGCCAGACCCGAGTGGGTCACGGCGACACCCTTCGGTCGCCCGGTGGAGCCGGAGGTGTAGATCACGTAGGCGACGTTGTCCACCCGTACCGGCGCACGACGATCCGCAGCGGTGATCGACGCATCGGACAGTGTCTCGATCTCGGCGGACAGGGTGGCGTCGTCGAGACGGAGCCACGAGAAGCGTTCCCCGGGCAGGGTTCCCGACGCCTGCACGGCCAGGCCCAGAATCGCGCCCGAGTCCTCGACCATGTTCGCCACCCGTTCGGCGGGATAGTCCGGGTCGATCGGCACATACCCACCACCGGTCTTGGCCACCGCCCAGATCGCGGTGAGCAGCTGCGCGGAGCGGCCGATCGCCAGCGCGACCAGCTTCTCCGGGCCGATGCCCTGACCGATCAGCCAGCGCGCCAGGCGGTTCGACCGCGCGTCGAGATCGGCGTAGGACAGCCAGACGTTGTCGGCGTCGACGACGGCCTGACGCGGACCCCACTTCGCGGCGGCCCGGACGAACAGATCGCCCAGGACGACCGGCTCGGTTCCCGGTCCCCCGGTGACGACCGCGTCGGAGTCGGCGATCGACACCGTTGTGCGCTCCGGCTCGGGTTGCGCTGCGGCGCGGGCGAGTTCGGCCAGCGACATCGTGTCGCCGAGGGTGATCTGCCGCAGCGGGGTCCGGGGATCGTCGACGGCCTCGGTCAGCAGTCCGACGAGCTGCTCGCCCAGGCGGACCGCGGTCGACTCGTCGAACAGGTCCGTGGCGTAGGTGATGGTGCCCGCCCACTCCTCGCCGCGGCCGGGCTGGGTCATCCCGATGAGCAGGTCGACGCGCGCCGGGGTCTGACCGGTGTCCACCGCACTCACCTGGAGGCCGGCGACCTCTCCCACCGACAGGTCGGCGCCGGCGAGCTCCGGCAGGGTGGATTGGTCGAAGGTGAGCCAGACCTGGGTGAACGGAGCGAAGGCCGCCGACCGCTGGGCACCGGCGGCATCGACGACGATCTCGAAAGGCACATCGGCATTCGCGAACGCGCCGAGATCGGCCTCCCTGGTGGCCTCGAGCAGGTCGGCGAAGCCGCGGTCGAGGTCGACGCTGGTGCGCAGCACGAGCGTGTTGACGAACATGCCGATCAGCGGATCGAGCACGCGTTGACCTCGACCCGCGATCGGGGTGCCGATCGCGATGTCGTCAGTCGCCGACAGGCGCGAGAGCAGCGCGGCCAACGCCGCGTGCACGACCATGAAGGGCGTGGCGCCGGTGTCCTGCGCGACGCGCGCGATCCGGTCACCGACCTCGGCCGGCACGGTGAAGGAGACGCGTCCGCCGCGCTGGCTGGCACGAGCCGGGCGGGGCCGGTCGGTGGGCACGTCGATCACGTCCGGCAGACCGGCCAACCGCTCGACCCAGTAGGCGAGCTGGCGACCGACAACGGATTCCGGATCGTCGGGCGAGCCGAGCACGTCGTGCTGCCAGATCGCGAAGTCGGCGAACTGGACCTCGAGATCTGCGAAATCCGGGTCGGCATCGGCGGTTTCGGCCAGATAAGCGGTGACGACATCGCTCACCAGGGGCATCATCGACTCACCGTCGGAGGCGATGTGGTGGGTGACGACCGCGAACACGTGCTCATCCGGCGCCACCTCCCAGATCCGGGCGCGGATCGGCCAGTCGCGCGAGACGTCGAAGCCGGCCGACACCGCGGCCTCGATCTCCTCTTGCGAGGAGACCACATCCCAGTCCAGACGCGCGGCGACCGAGGTCGCGCGGTTGATCTTCTGATACGGCGTGCCGTCGGCGGACGGGAACGTGGTCCGCAGCGACTCGTGGCGCGACACCACGTCGATCAGGGCGGCGTGCAGAGCGTCTTCGTCGAGGGAACCGGACAGACGCAGCACCACCGGGATGTTGTAGGCCGGCGACGTGGTATCGGCTTGGTTGACGAACCACATCCGTTGCTGCGCAAAGGCCAGCGGGATGCGTTCCGGACGCGGACTGACCGCGACGATGGGCGCCCGGGCTGCGTCGAGATCGGCGCTGGCACGGGCCAGTTCCCGCACGCTCGGCGCGTCGAACAGGTCGCGGACCGAGATCTCGCTGCCGGTGACCTCACCGACGCGCGCGGCCAACCGCATCGCCGACAGCGAGTTGCCACCGAGGTCGAAGAAGGAGTCGGTGACGCTCACGCGGTCGAGGCCGAGGACGTCGGCGAACACGGCCGCCACCGCGGCCTCCGACTCATCGGCGGGCTCGATGTACTCACCGGCGGAGAACACCGGCTCAGGCAGTGCACGACGGTCGATCTTGCCTGCGGTGTTCAGCGCGATGTCCTCGACGGGCATCCACACGCTCGGCCGCATGTACTCCGGGAGCGACGCCGCGACAACGGACTTCACCGCGTCGAGGTCGAGACGTTCGCCCGGGACCCCCGCCACGTAACCGACGAGGTGTTCACCGCCACCGGGCGCCGTGGCCACCGTCGCCGCAGCGTGCACGACGCCGGGCGCCGACGCGATGACCGCTTCGATCTCACCGAGTTCGATGCGCTGTCCGCGCAGCTTGACCTGGAAGTCGGTGCGGCCGAGATACTCCAGCACGCCATCGGGACGGCGGCGCACCAGGTCGCCGGTGCGGTACAGACGCGAGCCCGGCTCGCCGTACGGGTCGGCGACGAATCTCTCGGCAGTGAGGTCCGGGCGAGCGGCGTAACCGCGGGCGAGTTGGACCCCGCCGAGGTAGAGCTCGCCGGGCACGCCGGGAGGGACCCGGCGCAACCGCGAATCCAACACCACTGCAGACGAATTCCAGACCGGAACGCCGATGGGCACCGTCGGATCATCCGCGGCGACGGAGTGAATCCGCTCGAACGTGATCTCCACCGCGGCCTCGGTCGGGCCGTACAGGTTGAAGAACCAGGCATCCGGCCACAGTTCGCGCACCGGTGCCGCGACCGCCGGCGGCAACGCCTCACCCGTGGTCGAGACGATCCGGAGGGTGTCGAGCGCGGCGAGCTGTTCGCGGTCGACGACCTCGAGGAACACCGAGAGCATGGACGGCACGAAGTGCACCATCGTCGTGCCGGTGCGGGCGATCTCGTCGGCCACCTGCCGCGGATTGAGGTGACCACCGTCGGCGAGGACGACCACGCGCGCGCCGATCGCCAACGGCGCGAACAGTTCCGGCACCGAGCAGTCGAAGGTGTACGGCGTCTTCTGCATCACGACGTCGTCGGGGCCGATCGGCAGCGCGTCCAGGCCCCACCACAGGCGGTTGAGCACGGCCGCGTGTGAGAGGGTCACACCCTTCGGACGTCCGGTCGACCCGGAGGTGAAGATGGTGTATGCCGCATCATCCGGGCGCAGCGGCGCGAGTCGCTCGTCGTCGGACACCGGGGCGGCGGACGCCGCGTCGACGTCCAGCAGCGCCGAGGCGTCGACGGTCATGACACGGACCCCGGCCTCGTCCGCGGCGTTCACCGCGCCGGGTACCCCGTCCGCGTCGGCGACCAGCAGCACTCGCGCACCGGCGGTCTCGTACATGTAGCGAACGCGGTCCGCGGGTGCGGCCACGTCGACGGGTACATACTGACCACCGGCGGCGACGACGGCATGGATGACCACCATCATCTCGACCGATCGCGGAACACACAGCGCCACAGCGACATCGGGACCGACCCCGGCGGCTATCAGGGCACGGGCGAGCGTGTTGACCCGGGCCGAGAACTCCGCGTAGGACACCTCACGCTCACCGAAGACGAGCGCGGTCGCGTCAGGAGTGCGTCGGGCCTGCGCGGCCACGGCGTCACTGACCGTCTGCACGGCCGGCAACTCCACGGGATCGCCCCATTCGGCGGTCTCGATCTCGGCCACCGTCGCCGGCGCGACGAAGGGCGCGTCGCCCACTGCGGTTCCCGGCGCCGCGGTCAACGCACCGAGCAGGCGGGTGAAGCGGTTGGCGAACTCAAGGACGGTCGCTTCCTCGAAGAGGTCGGTGGCATAGGTGATCGACATCGGCCATACCTGGCCGACCGGGCGAGACGACACCGTGATCCACAGGTCGGTCTGCGCCATCGCGGCCACGTCATCGTACGGCGTGACCGTCAGTCCGCCGGCCTCGCCGAGAGCTTCGGTCACCGACGCGGCCGGGTCGAAGGAGAAGATCACCTGCGCCAGTGGAGCGAACGCCTCGGAGCGAACCGGGTTGAGTCGGTCGACGAGGGTCTCGAACGGGATGTCGGCGTGAGCGAAGGCGCTCAGGTCTGTCTCGCGAACATCCGCGAGGAATTCCTGGAACGACCGGCCACCGTCGACGCCGGTCCGCAGGACGAGCGTGTTGACGAACATGCCGACCAGCGGATCGAGCACTTCCTGGCCTCGACCGGCGATCGGCGTGCCCACCGCGATGTCGTCCGTCGCCGAGAGTCGTGCGAGCAGAACTGCGAGGGCAGCATGCACGACCATAAAGGGAGTCACTCCACCCGCACGGGCGAGATCGGCGACAGCACTGGCGACATCGGCCGGGATGTCGACGCCGACGCGCGCACCACGACCGGATGCAACGGCGGGCCTCGGCCGATCAGCGGGTAGTTCGAGGACGTCGGGCAGGCCTGCGAGCTGAGTTGTCCAGTAGGCGAGTTGACGAGCAACCACGGATTCGGGATCGTCGACCGAGCCGAGCACCTCGTGCTGCCAGATCGCGTAATCAGCGAACTGTACAGGGAGCGGGGCGAATTCGGGCTGCTGACCGGCGGCCCGCGCGGTGTAGGCGGTGACCAGGTCGGACACCAGCGGCGACAGCGACTCGCCGTCCGCGCCGACGTGGTGCAGGACGATGGCGAGGATGTGCTCATCGTCGGCGACGGGGTACAGACGGGCACGGATCGGCCATTCGGAGGTGACGTCGAAGCCGGCGGTCGCCCCGTCGACCAGGTCGGCCTCGGAGTCGACGACAAGCCAATCGAGGTGCTCGACGACCGAGGACTCGGGATGGACGAGTTGATATGGCACACCGGCCTCGTCCGGGAACGTGGTTCGCAGCACCTCGTGACGAGAGACCACATCCACCAGTGCCGCACGCAGTGCCTCGACATCGAGGCCACCGCGCATCCGCAGGACCGCGGGGATGTTGTGCATCGCCTCACCCGGTTCGAACCGGTTGATGAACCAGAGCCGTTGCTGCGCAAAGGACAGCGGGATCCGATCCGGCCGCGGCGACACTGTCGTCACTGGTGGAAGATCTGCGCCGCGATCAGCCACTGCGGCGACGAGTTCCCGCACCGACGGCGCATCGAATACGTCGCGGACGGTCACTCGGGTACCCAACGCGGCCGCGACCCGTGACGCCAGGCGGGTCGCGGACAGCGAGTTACCACCCAGGTCGAAGAAGCTCGTCGTGACGCCGATCGCCTCGAGACCGAGGACCCCGGCGAACACCTCCGCCACCTCGGCCTCGAACTCATCCGCCGGTGCGACGAACTCGGCGGCCGATGCCGCGACGAGCTCGGGCTCAGGCAGTGCGCGTCGATCGATCTTGCCTGCGGTGTTGAGCACCATCTCCTCGACGGGAACCCAGATGGTGGGCCGCATGTACGCCGGAAGCGATCGGGCCACGACGTCCCTCACCGCATCGAGGTCTACCCGTGATCCGTAGGCCCCTGCCACGTAGGCGACGAGGTGTTCTCCGGTGTCCGGTGTCGAGTACACCGTCACGGCAGTGTGCACGACTCCAGGTGCGGTCGCGATGACCGACTCGATCTCGCCCAACTCTATGCGCTGTCCGCGCAACTTCACCTGGAAGTCGGTACGACCCAGATACTCCAGCTGCCCTTCTGTATTCCAACGCACCAGGTCACCGGTGCGATAGAGACGTTCTCCGGTCCCGCTGAACGGATTGGCGACAAAACGCTCGGCGGTCAGTCCCGGCCGTGCGGAGTACCCGCGCGCGAGTTGCACTCCGCCGAGGTACAACTCGCCCGGCACGCCCGCCGGTACGCGTTGCAGCCGCGCATCGAGAACGAATGTCGCGGTGTTAGGCACCGGTACGCCGATGGGCACGACATCCTCGCCCGGTTGCACGTGGTGGGCGGTCACGTCGACCGCAGCCTCCGTCGGACCGTAGAGGTTGTGCAACTCGTTGCCCGGTAGCGCGGCGAGCAGCGATCGGGCGGCCGCCACCGTGAGCGCCTCACCAGAGGTGAATGTCAGTCGCAGCGACGCGAGGTCACCCGTCCTGTCCCCGAGAACGTCGAGGAACACCGACAGCATCGACGGCACGAAATGAATGATCGTGACCCGTTGTGTTCCGATCAGATCGGCGAGGTACTCCGGGTCGCCGTGCCGGCCGGCATCAGCAATCACCAGGGTCGCTCCGACCTCGAACGGAAGGAACAGTTCCCACACCGAGACGTCGAAGGTGATCGGCGTCTTCTGCACGAAGACGTCTGCCTGTCGGATCGCGTACCAGTCGCGCATCCAGTCCAGGCGATTCACGATCGCGCGGTGCGAGACGGTCACGCCCTTCGGCCGACCGGTCGAACCGGAAGTGAAGAGGGTGTAAGCCGGGTCGTCACCGCGGATCGGTCGGACCCGGTCGGCGTCGGTGATCGGCGCGATGTCCGACCCGGGGTCGCGAGCGGTGTCGACGGTGACAAAACGGACGTCGTCGAGGCCGGACAGATCGGTGTCCACCGGGCGCGGTCCGATGAGGACGATCCCGACGCCTGCGGTCTCGAGCATGTAGACGGCGCGATCACGCGGCGCGGCGGTGTCCACCGGCACGTAGTGCCCGCCGGCCGCAACAACGGCGTGAATAGCCACCAGCATGTCGAGTCCGCGGTCGATGCATACTGCCACCGGCACCTCGGGTCCGACACCGAGGCCTAGTAGTTCACGCGCGAGACCTGCTACGTGAGAGTCGAATTCGCGATAGGTAACCCGTCGGCCGCCATGAACCACCGCGATGCCCTCGCGGGCGGCCCGTCCGTGTCGGCCCAGGGCTTCGGTCAAGGATGTGACCGGCATCGCCAAGTCGATACCGCGCGAGCGCGCGAGTATCTCGGTGACTTCTTCCGGTTCGAGCAACGTGGCCGTAGCCACAGATGCCGAGATGTCGGTCACGAGCTGTCCCAGAAGGCCGACGAACCGTCGGACGAGCCTGGTCGCCGACTCCTCGCCGAACAGATCACGGGCATAGACGATCTCGAGCGGCCAGTCGCCCGCACCTTCCGGAGCCGTGACGCCGACGGTCAGGTCGACCTTGGCAGCTGGGTCGGGGTCGGTGACCGGTTCGATGAGCAGACCGGCAACGGAAGCGGAGGTGGTGTCGGTGGCCAGTTCCGGAATGGCGGTCTGTCCGAAGGTCAACATGACTTGTGCAAGCGGGGCGAAGGCCTCGGAGCGCACCGGGTCGAGTCGTTCGACCAAGGTCTCGAAGGTGACGTCGGAGTTGGCGAAGGCTTCGAGATCGGTCTCGCGGACCTGCTCGATCAGTTCGGCGAAGCTCATGTTCGGTCGGACCTCGGTACGCAACACCAGGGTGTTGACAAACATGCCCACGAGCGGGTCGAGCGCGCGCTGGCCGCGTCCGGCGATCGGCGTCGCGATCGCGATGTCCTCGGTCGCCGACAGGCGCGCCAGGAGGACCGCGAGCGCGGCATGCACGACCATGAACGGGGTGACGCCCGCGTCGTGAGCGAGAGCGCGAATTCGTTCGCCGACGACTGCGGGGATCGTCTCTCGCACGCGTCCGCCGTGCTGCGAGGCGACCAGCGGGCGGGGACGGTCGAAGGGCAGTTCCAGGACCTCGGGAAGGCCTGCGAGTTTGCCCGTCCAGTAGGCCAACTGCCGGCCCGTCACCGAGGTGGGATCGGACCCGTCGCCGAGAACCTCGTGCTGCCACAGGGCGAAATCGGCAAACTGCACCTCGAGCGGCGCAAACGTGGGCTCCACTCCGTTTGCCCGGGCCTCGTAGGCCGTCAGCACATCGGTCAGCAGAGGCCGCATCGACTCGCCGTCGGCGCCGATATGGTGCAGCACGACGGCCAGGACGTGCTGGCCGTCGCCCGACTTCCACAGGCGGACGCGAATCGGCCAGTCGACGGTGACATCGAACCCGGACATCACCCGGATCAACTCTTCCTCGGAATCGACGACGGCCCAATCGAGTTCGGCGTTGACGCGCTCCACGGGCGAGACCCGCTGATACGGCAGGCCGTCGTACTCCGGGAACGTCGTCCGCAAGACCTCGTGGCGGATCACGACGTCGACGACCGCGGTACGCAACGCGGTCACATCGAGGTCGCCCGTCAGGCGGACGACCACGGGGATGTTGTAGGTGACGGAGTCCGGAGCGAGGCGGTTGAGGAACCACATCCGCTGCTGAGCGAAAGCCACCGGGACCCGCTCGGGCCGCACGACATGCGCGGTCACCGGCGTCAATCCGGCACCACGGCGCGCCAGCGCGGCGGCCAGTTCACGGACGGTCGACAAGTCGAAGATGTCGCGAACCGAGACCTCTACACCGAGATGGTCCGAGGCGCGTGCCACCGCCCGCATGGCAGACAACGAGTTGCCGCCGAGATCGAAGAAGGACGTGTCGACCGACACCCGGTCCACCCCGAGCACGTCGGCGAACACCCGTGCCAGGCTCGCCTCGGTCTTGGTGGCCGGTGCGACGAAGTCGTCCGAGTCGACGTTGATCTCCGGGATGGGTAGCGCGTCGCGATCGAGTTTGCCGTTGGCGGTGAGCGGGAACGACAGCTCCTCGACGACCATGTCCGGGATCATGTACTCCGGGACGCGCCGGCCCACTGTGCGACGTACCTCGTGGAGATCCATGTCGTGGGAACCGTCGGAGATCACGTATCCGATGAGTTGCTCGCCGCGCCTCGGGATCTCGACGACTCTGGCGGCTGCCGCACTCACACCCGGCACCGACAACAATGCCGCCTCGATCTCCGCGAGTTCGATCCGGTAACCGCGGAGCTGCACCTGCGCATCGCCGCGCCCGAGGTACTCGATGTCACCGCCGACTCGACGCGCCAGGTCCCCGGTGCGATACATCCGGGTCCCGGGCTCACCGTGTGGAGCCGCCACGAAGCGGGCCGCGGAAAGGCCGGCCCGGTTCAGATAGCCTTGCGCCAACTGGCCGCCGGTCACGTACATTTCGCCGACCACGCCCTCGGGCACCGGCCGCAGACGATCATCCAGCACGTGGATGCTCAGCGACGACAACGGACGACCGATGAAACTCGCGTCGTCAGCAGTCACTGTCTCCGGTTCCAGCGGCCGGAAGCTGACGTGCACGGTGGTCTCGGTGATGCCGTACATGTTCACCAGCTGCGTGGTCTCCGCCGGATGATCGTCGAACCAGCGACGCACCTGCTCGAAACTCAGTGCCTCACCACCGAACACGATGTATCGCAGCCCGAGCGCCGTGCGATTCCGCCGGCGCGCCTCCGCCAGCTGATAGAACGCCGACGGTGTCTGACTCAACACCGTGACCCGTTCGCGGGCCAGGAGTTCCAGGAACTCGTCCGGTGACCGCGCGAGGTACCGGTCGACGACGATGAGCCTGGCTCCGCTCAGCAGCGGACCCCACAACTCCCACACCGAGAAGTCGAAGGCATAGCTGTGGAACAACGTCCAGACATCCGCCTCGGAGAAGTCGAAATCGCCTGCAGCGGTGTCCATCAGGGTCACCACATCGCGGTGGGTGACTTCGACGCCCTTCGGACGACCGGTCGACCCCGACGTGTAGATCACGTACGCGCGCGACTCCGGATGGATCGCCACCTGGCCCGGCGACGTCTGGTGGCCCTCTCGGACGAGGTCCTCGACCGTCACCACCGGGGTGGAGTCCAGTTGGGTCCAGAGTTCGGCTTCGGCAGTGGTCTGATCGGTCACGACCACAGACGGCGCTGCATCGGCGACGATGAATCGCAACCGATCCACCGGGTTCGTCGTGTCCAGCGGAAGATAGCCTGCACCGCAACGCAAGACACCGACAATCGAACTCACCAGGTCCACCGAACGAGACGGTGCCACCGCCACCAGATCACCCGCGCGTACACCGCGCGCCTGCAGCGCCGCAGCGATCGCGGACGACCGCGCATCCAACTCGGCGTAACTGAGCGTTGTCTCACCCGCGGTCACCGCACGACGATGCGGATGTGCCGACACCGTCCGGCCGAAGAGGTCGACGAGGGACGCACCCGCGTTGACCGTGTCGGTGGCCGGGAGCGGCAGGGCGGCGAGTTCGGCGATCTCCGAGTCGAACAGCACCGGGACGTCACCGGTCGCGATCGCCGGGTCGTGGACGCAGGCGGTCAGAACCGCGACGAACCGATCGGCCAGACGGGCGACGCTCCGCTCGTCGAACAGATCGGTGGCGTACTGGATCACCGCGGGCCAGGGCTGTCCGGGTCCGGCGGTCCCGATCCCGAACAACGCATCGACCTTCGCGGTCAGCTGCGGCACCTCGACGGGCGTGACCCGCACGTCCGCGACCTCGCCACCGGCCAGACCCGACCCCGCCAACTCGGGGACCACCGACTGGTCCAAGGTCAACCAAACCTGGGCAAGAGGCGCGAACGATTCGGACCGAACGGGATTCATCCGTTCCACCACGGTTTCGAACGGCACATCCGAGTGCGCGAACGCGTCAAGATCCACGTCACGGACGCGCTCGAGAAGCGCCTCGAACGAGTCGCCGGAGCCGACGGCGGTCCGCAACACCAGCGTGTTCACGAACATACCGATCATCGGGTCCAGCTCGGCCCGCCCGCGACCGGCGACAGGGGTGCCGACTGCGACGTCATCCGTGGCCGCCATGCGGGACAGCAGGACCGCCAGCGCCGCATGGACCACCATGAAGGGGGTGACTCCCGCGTCACGCGCCAATTCGCCGATCCGGTTCGCGACGGACGCCGGGATCTCGAAGGCGACACGTCCGCCGCGCCCCGATGCCACCTTCGGCCGCGCGCGGTCCGCCGGTAGTTCCAGCACGTCCGGTAGTCCTGCGAGTTGTTCCGCCCAGTAAGCCAATTGCGTCCCGGCCACCGAGTGCGGGTCGAAGGGTGACCCGAGCGTGGCGTGCTGCCAGATCGCGAAGTCTGCGAACTGCATTGCCAGGGGGGTGAACTGCGGCTCACGGCCGCGGACACGAGCCGAATAAGCGGTCACGAGATCGGCGACCAGCGGACCCATCGACTCGCCATCGGCACCGATGTGGTGCAGGACGACCGCGAGCATGTGCTCGTCGTCCGCGACCGGGTACAACCGGACCCGGATCGGCCAGTGCGACGTGACGTCGAAGCCGCCGAGTGCCGCCGTCCACATGGCCTCTTCGGAATGGACGACTGCCCAGTCGAGGCGTGATCCGATCTCCTCGACCGGCGCGATGTCCTGATAGGGCTCCCCATCGCGTTCCGGGAACGCGGTCCGCAGGATGTCATGCCGGGCCACCACATCCATGACTGCGGCATGCAGTGCTGCGACGTCGAGCGCCCCGGTGAGCCGCATGACCACCGGGATGTTGTACGTGGGCGCGTCGGGTTCGAGCCGGTTGATGAACCACATCCGGATCTGCTCGAAGGACAACGGGATGCGGTCGAAGTGCGCCGTCCGTACCGGGCTGTCCACTGTGGTCGCCGCGTGCCCGGCGCGCACGCCCAGAACCTCGGCGAGGCCGCGCGCGGTCGGCGCGTCGAACAGGTCGCGCACGGTCACGGCGACGCCGAAGGCGTCGGACAGTCGCGCCACGACGCGCATGGCGGAGAGTGAGTTGCCACCGAGGTCGAAGAACGGTTCGACGACCGACACCCGGTCCACGCCGAGGACCTCGGCGAAGGTCTCGGCGACCCCGGTCTCGTCCTCGGTCTCCGGCGCCACGTACTCGGCGGCCGCGAACTCTGGTTCCGGCAACGCCTTTCGGTCGATCTTGCCCGCGCTGTTGAGTGCGATGTCGTCGAGGACAACCCAGACGGTCGGGCGCATGTACTCCGGCAATGCGTCGGCCACGACACCCTTGACGGCGTCGAGATCGATACCCGAGACCCCGGCGGGCCCGGCGATGTAGGCAACCAGATGCTGGTCCCCGGTGGGTGCGTCGATGACCGTGGCGGCGGTGTGCACCACCCCGGGCGCAGTGGCGATCACCGCTTCGATCTCACCGAGCTCGATGCGCTGCCCACGCAACTTCACCTGGAAGTCGGTGCGGCCCAGATACTCCAGGACTCCGTCGCGGCGTCGACGAACGAGATCGCCGGTGCGGTAGAGACGTTCGCCACGACCGAAGGGACTGGCGACGAAACGCTCCGAGGTCAGATCCGGCCGGGCGGCGTAGCCGCGTGCCAGCTGGACGCCTCCGAGGTAGAGCTCACCCGGGACACCGGGCGGCACTCGCCGCAGTCGGGAATCGAGCACCACGGACGACGAGTTCCACATCGGTATGCCGATCGGCACCGACGGATCCTCGGAATGGACCGCCTCGATCCGCTCATAGGTGATCTCGACCGCAGCTTCGGTCGGGCCGTAGAGGTTGTAGAACAACACCTGCGGCAACCAGTCGCGCACCCGGCCGGCCGACGCCGGTGGTAGAGCCTCGCCGGTGGTGGAGATGATGCGCACCGATTTCCAGGCCCGTACCCGCTCCTCACCGGCGACCTCGAGGAAGACCGACAGCATCGACGGCACGAAGTGGACCATCGTCGCCCTGGTCCGACTGACCTCGTCGGCGACATAGACCGGGTCCAGGTGACCGTCGGCTTGGAGGATGACCATCGACGCGCCGACCATGAGGGGCGCGAACAACTCGGGCACCGACACATCGAAGGTGTACGGGGTCTTCAGCACCACGCGGTCGACGGTGCCGATGGGCAGTTCGTCCAGGCCCCACCAGAGGCGGTTCAGCACCGCGGAATGGGAGAGCGTGACACCCTTCGGACGTCCGGTGGACCCTGAGGTGAAGAGGGTGTAGATGGCGTCGTCGCCGCGGATGGGACGGACGCGTTCGGCATCGGTCAGCGGCGGCGTGGACAGGTCGACCGCCGCGTCGGCACTGATCGCGTGCATCGTCACGAGGTCGCCGAGTTCGGCGACGGCGGGCGGGGTCCGGTCCCCGCTGACGAGCACCACTGAGACACCTGCTGTCTCGACCATGTACCGCACGCGTTCAGCGGGCGCCGACGTGTCGATCGGAACGTACTGTCCGCCCGCGGCGACCACCGCGTGAATCGCGACGACCATCTCCACCGAGCGCGGAATACACAGGCCCACTGCGGTATCGGGTCCGACGCCCAGGTCTCGCAGCGTCCGGGCGAGCGTGTTGACCCGCGCGCCGAACTCGCCGTAGGACACCTCGCGCTCGCCGGCGATGAGCGCGGTGCGACCGCTGTCCCGGATGACCGTCCGCATCACCGCGGCATCGACAGAAACGACATCCGGCAGCGTCACATCCGGGCCCTGCTCGAACCCGCGGACCGCGGCGACCTCGTCGGGCGACATGAGTCCGACGTCGAGGACTCCGATCGCCGGGTTCGCGATGAGGTCCGAGAGGAGACGCAGGAACCGTTCCCTCAACAGGACGACAGTCGACTCGTCGAACAAGTCCGTGGCGTAGACGATGGAACCGCGCCACGGCTGGCCGGCGGCAGCGGCCGCGAGCCCGATGGTCAGGTCCACCTTCGCCGGGGTGACTTCGTTGTCCACGGCTTCGACGGTCAGACCGTCCACCACGACCGCGCCCAACTCGCCACCGAGTTCCGGCAGCGTCGCCTGGTTCAGGGTGAACAGGACTTGAGCCAATGGGGCGAAGGCCTCGGACCGGACCGGGTTGAGGTGGTCGACCAGACGCTCGAAGGGCAGGTCGGCATTGGCGAAGGCATCGAGGTCGGTGTCGCGGGTCTGCTCGAGGATGTCGAGGAAGGTCGCGGCGGGATCGACACGGGTACGCAACACCAGGGTGTTGACGAACATGCCGATGAGCGGATCGAGTTCGGGCTGACCGCGCCCGGCGACGGGTGTCGCGATGGCCACGTCGTCGACCAGCGACGTACGGCTCAGCAACACCGCCAACGCTGCATGAATCACCATGAACGCGGTCACCCCGTGCTCGCGGGCCATCCCGTTGATCGCGTCGCCCAGTTCCCCGGGGACCTCGACAGGCAGGTGCGCACCGTGCTGACTCGCGACAGCCGGCCGCGGTCGGTCGGCGGGTAGATCGATGACCTCCGGAAGGCCAGCGAGCTGCTGTTCCCAGTACCGGAGTTGTTGCGACACCGGCGAAGTCGGATCACTGGCGTCGCCGAGAACTTCGTGCTGCCACAGCGCGACGTCAGCGACCTGCACGTCGAGAGCGGAGAATGCGGGCGTTTGTCCGACGCAGCGGGCTGAGTAGGCCGTCAGTAGGTCGCGGGCCAGAACCGGACGCGACTCACCATCCGACGCGATGTGGTGCAGGACGATCAAGAACACGTGTTCGTGGTCACCGGTCCGCGTCAGTCGCGCACGCATGGGCCAGTCGATGGTGACGTCGAACCCCGTTGTCGCCGCGGCGTAGAGATCGTCAGTGGTCCCGACCACGGCCCAGTCGATCCGGCCGTCGACCTCGTCGGCGGAGTGGACGACCTGGTGTGGCACCCCGTCCGCGGACGGGAAGGTCGTACGGAGAACTTCGTGGCGACGGACGACATCGGCGAGTGCGTCGCGTAGCCCCGCGTCGTCCAGATCGCCACGCAGCGTCAGAGCGATCGGGATGTTGTAAGTCGCCTGTCCGGGGTCGAGTTGGTTGATGAACCACATCCGCTGTTGTGCGAAGGTGAGCGGCAGACTCTCCGGACGTGGACGGTACGCAGCCACCGGTGGCAACGCCCGCCCGCGCCCACCTGCACGGCCGACGAGTTCCCGCACCGTCGGCGCGTCGAACACATCGCGCACCGAGACATCACGCCCCAACGCATCCGAGACACGCGAGGCCAACCGCATCGCCGACAGCGACGTGCCGCCGATGGCGAAGAAGTCGTCGGTCGCACCGACACGATCGACGTCGAGCAACCCGGCGAAGATCTCGGCGACCTCGGTCTCCTGGCCGTAGGCCGGCGCCACGTACTCACCCGCGGTGAACTGCGGCGCGGGGAGCGCGCGACGATCGACCTTGCCCGAGGTGGTCAGCGGCATCTGGTCCAGGATCATCCACGTGGTCGGGACCATGAACTCCGGGAGTCCCCGCCGCGCAACGTCTTTCACCGTGTCGGCGTCGAGATCGACGCCCGGCCCGGCGGCCAGGTAGGCCACCAGTTGCTCGCCTCCCCCGGCGGGGGCGGCGACGACCACGGCGGTGTGCACGACACCGGGGGCCGATCCGAGCACCGACTCGATCTCGCCGAGTTCGATGCGCTGGCCGCGCAGCTTTACCTGGAAGTCGCTGCGGCCCAGGTATTCGAGTTCACCGGCGGCGTTCCAGCGTCCGCGGTCACCGGTGCGATACAGGCGCCCGCCGGCCGGCCCGAACGGGTCGGCGACGAATGTCTGGGCGGTCAGGCCGGGCCGCGAGGCGTACCCGCGTGCCAGCTGGACTCCGCCGAGGTACAGCTCACCGGCCACGCCGACGGGTACCGGACGCAGCCGCGCGTCGAGCACGCGCACCGACGAGTTCCAGACCGGGGTTCCGATCGGTATGTTCTGCGGCGGCGGCCCGGTGACGGCACCGTAGGTGATGTCGACGACGGCCTCGGTGGGACCGTACTGGTTGACCAGCAACGCATTCGGAAGTGCGGCGGCCAGTCCCGAGGCCAGACCCGGGAGCAGCGCCTCGCCGCCGGAGAAGATCCGGCGCAGGCTGGCGAGCCGCTCGATGCCGACACCGGTGGCGCCGTCGAGGAAGGCGGCGAGCATCGAGGGCACGAACTTCACCGTGGTCACGCCGTGGCGCTCGATGAGCCCGGCGAGATGACGCGGATCGCGGTGGCCGCCCGGTTCGGCGACGACGACCGGCGACGCGTTGAACACCGGTCCGAAGAACTCCCAGACCGAGGCGTCGAAGGTGTACGGGGTCTTCAGCAGGAAGCGATGCGGCCCTTCGCCGTTCGATTCGCTGAACCACGCGAGGGTGTTGCGCAGCGCGCCGTGGGTGACGGTCACACCCTTCGGGCGTCCCGTCGATCCGGAGGTGAAGATCGTGTAGACGGCGTTGTCCGGGTGGACGACCCCGAGACGGTCGGCCTCGGTCACCGGCGGTACGGGCGCGTCCGGGAGCGGAGTCGAGGCGTCGACACGCACGATCCGGCCCCCGAACTCGTCGAGGACCGACGGGACCGTTCCGGGACCGACGACGACGGTGGCCACCTGCGCGGTGTCGAGGATGTACTGCCCGCGTTCGGCCGGACTCTCCGGGTCGACGGGAACGTAATGCCCGCCGGCGGCGACGATTCCGTGTACCGCGACCATGATCTCGACCGACCGGTCGAGACAGACGCCGACCGCGACGTCCGGGCCCACCCCCGCGTCGATGAGCTCGCGCGCCAGCAGTGACACGCGGGCCGCGAACTCGGCCTGGTCGACCACACGGTCGGCGAAGATGACCGCAGGCGCTTCGGGAGCCGAGGCGGCGTTCGACGCCACGAGGTCGGCCACGATGTGCGGCGATCCCACCTCGACCCGGGCGCCGGTCGCGAAGTCGTCGAGACGCGACGCCTCGTCCGGCAGCACGAGCCCGGCGTCACCGACGGGACGCGACGGCGCGCTCAGGACTCCGGTCAGCACGGCGACGAGTCGACGGGTGAGGGTGTCGATCGTGGATTCGTCGAACAGGTCGGTGGCATAGATGACCGATCCGGCCCATCGGCGCCCGTCGTCTCCCCGGTCGATCGCGAAGTTCAGGTCGACCTTCGCACCCGGTGCGGCCGGGGGAAGGGGCTCGAAGCCCAGATCGCCGATGGAACCGCTCTGTTCGGCGTCGATCGCGAAGTCGGCCGAGGCCGACTGGTCGAAGGTGAGGTTCACCTGGGCGAGCGGGGCGAAGGCCTCCGTCCGCACCGGGTTCAGCTTCTCCACGAGGGTCTCGAACGGCACGTCGGAGTTCGCGAACGCGTCCAGGTCGGTCGCCCGTACCCGGTCCAGCAGCGACTCGAAGGACTCGGCACCGTCGACCGGGACCCGGAGCACCAGCGTGTT
>NZ_JAMBDT010000102.1:0-18324 GCF_025143765.1 Gordonia sp. p3-SID1431 | reverse complement strand
TGCACCCCCGCTGGTTGAGCTGCCCCCACTGGTCGAGCTGCCCCCCGTTGGTTGAGCCGCCCCTCGCTGGTTGAGCTCCCCCCGCTTATTGAGCTCCCCCCGCTGGTTGAGCTTGTCGAAACCACTCCCTGCTGATCGGCATGATGGTGGGTGTGTTGATGATGACGCTCGTGCTCGTCGTCGGGGCCGCGGCGGCCGGGTGCGCGATGACGGCGGCGTACGTCTACCTGCGGCCCGGTGACGACCATGTGCGCACCGAACGGCTCGCCCGGCGGTGGCTGATCGTGACGGCGGTCCTCGGTGTCACCGCGCTCTGCCTGCGATTCGGGTGGCTGTTGCTGAGTTGAGATCCAGTACGTAGGCCACGCAGCGCAAAATGCGGGATCCGTGTCGGAAACCGTTACGTATCCCTCACTCTGTTCTGCTGAGGCATACGATGCCGAGCAGTACCCGACCCACGGATTCGGAGTCATGATGCGACTGGGACTACACGCTCTGGGCATCGGGACCGGGGCACGCCGCGACATCATCGACGCCGTGGCCCGCGAAGCCGAGGCACGTGGTTTCCGCACACTGTGGTGCGGCGAGCATGTTGTGATGGTCGACGACCCGGCGTCGCCGTACCCGTACACCCCCGACGAGAAGATCGCGGTTCCCGCCGAAGCGGACTGGCTCGACCCGACGATCGCCCTCTCCTTCGCCGCCGCGGCCACCACCACGATCCGGCTCGCCACCGGGGTGCTGCTGCTCCCCGAACACAACCCGATCATCATGGCCAAACAGGCCGCGTCGCTCGACCTTCTCAGCGGGGGACGACTGACCCTTGGCGTGGGGATCGGTTGGTCCCGTGAGGAATTCGACGCACTGGGGGTGCCGTTCGCCCGACGAGGTGCCCGGACCGATGCCTACGTCGAGGCGATGCGCGCGCTCTGGCGGGACGAGATCGTCACACATCGCTCGGAATTCGCTGCCTTCGAGAGCATCCGGGTCAATCCGAAACCGGCGGCGGGCCGGATTCCGCTTGTCGTGGGCGGCAACAGTGATCAGGCGTTGCGCCGGGTCGTCGGCTGGGGTGATGGCTGGTACGGATTCAACCTCGACGACGTCGACGCGGTGGCTGATCGGATCCGCACGATCGACCGGTTCCGCCAGGAGAGCGGACGCGACCGTTCCGATCTCGACATCGCGGTCGCGCTGCGGAATCCGGTTCCCGCTGACCGCGCCGGTCTCGACGCTCTCGGCGTCGACGAACTGGTGCTGGTGGAGTCACCGCCCGCGGATTCCGATGCGGTGCCGGGATGGTTGGACGAGCTGGCGGACCGCTGGGCGGTCTGAGGCGGACGGAACTAGCGCGACCACCGTTCCGGCTCCTCACGCAACAGACGCGCACGCCCCTTGCGGCGATAGCGGTAGATCTGGACCGCGCCCAGCCCCCAGAGCATGAACTGCGCCGACATCGCCCAGGTGAACGCCTCCGGCGGATATCCCTGGACCCCGTCCGGGGTTCGCCAGTCGAGGATGAGACCGATGAGCCCTGCGAGGATCAAGCTGGCAATGAACCCCGCCTGGTTGATGATTCCGGTGGCCGTGCCCGCCCGCGATGCCGGATTGGAGGTGCGGCCGACATCGAAACCGATCATCGACGCCGGACCGCCCATTCCACAGACCACCACCAGGAGCACGAGGAGCGCGAACGGCGCACCGCCGGACCACGCCAGTACCACCGTCCAGGTGGCCGCGATTCCGGCGAGCACCGCCAACACCAGCGTCGACCTGTGCCACGGCCACCGGGTGATCAGCCACGCGAAGATCGGGCCGAACGCCATGATGGCGAACACCATGATCGTCAGGAGCAGACCCGCCGCACCGGCGCTCATCCCCTCGCCCTCGACGAAGAAGGGGTAGCCCCACAACAGGCCCAGGACGGTGGCGCTGAAGTGGGTCGAGAAGTGCATCCAGAAACCCAGCCGGGTGCCGGGGTGATCCCACGACTCGCGAAGGTTTCGCCGGATTCCGGCCAACCCGAGCATCGGTCCCGACACCGACCGGACCGTCGCGGAATCGCGCACGACGACCAGTGCGACCACGAGCAGAACGGCGCCGATCCCAGCGGTGGCCAGGTACGCGCGACTCCATCCGAAGGTGGACAGTGCCCAGGTCATCGGTATGGCGGCCGTGACCGCGCCGAGTTGGCCGAGCACGCCGGTGAGCTGCGTGATCAGCGGGATCCGCCGCGCCGGGAACCAGCTCGTCACCAGTCGCAGGACACACACGAAGGTCATGGCGTCGCCCACCCCGACGAAGAACCGCGACGACAGCGCCCACGTGTAGTTGTCCGCGAACGCGAAGCTGATCTGGGCAAGCGTGAGAATCAGCGTTCCGCTGAGGAGTACCCGACGCGGACCGAACCGGTCGACGACGAGCCCGACCGGCACCTGCATCAGCGCGTACACCAGCAGCTGGAGCACGACGAAAGTCGACAACTGCGAAGCGCTGATCTCGAAACGCTCGGCAGCCAGCAGGCCGGCAACGGCCAATGAGGAGCGCTGCAGCACCGCAACGAAGTAGACCGCGACCCCGACGACCCAGATGGTCATCGCCTGCCGCGAACTGACCGGCGAGGTCATCGTTGGGCCTCGCCGTCCGGTCCCACCGACAAAACTCTTTCGATCACCTAACTATTGTCCGGTACGGGGTGTGGGACCTTGTCCGGGCCCCGCTTTGAGCGCGATCAAGACTCTAGAGTGAGGTATCTGTACCGGAAACCGAGACGAATCCCGCACTCTGCGCGGTCGACTACCCCCGCGCCATGTCCACGAACCGACTCAGATGTAGCTGGTGCGCAACGGTAATGGTGGCAGTGGGCCCATTACGGTGCTTGCCGACGATGATGTCGGCCTCGCCCGCGCGCGGGTCGTCACGCTCGATGGAGTCGGGGCGGTGCAGCAGGATGACCATGTCGGCGTCCTGCTCCAGCGAGCCGGACTCACGGAGGTCCGACACCTGGGGCTTCTTGTCGGTACGTTGCTCCGGACCACGGTTGAGCTGACTGATCGCGATCACCGGGACCTCGAGTTCCTTCGCCAGCAGCTTCAACTGGCGGGAGAACTCCGACACCTCCTGCTGCCGGGACTCGACCTTCTTACCCGACGTCATCAGCTGCATGTAGTCCACCGCAACGACTTTCAGGTCGTGTCGCTGCTTGAGACGGCGCGCCTTGGCGCGGATCTCCATCATCGTGAGGTTGGGTGAGTCGTCGATGAAGAACGGCGCCTCCGAGATCTCACCCATTCGACGTGCGAGCCGTGTCCAGTCGTCGTCGCTCATCGTGCCGGCACGCATGTCGGCGAGCTTGATCTTCGCCTCCGCCGACAGTAGGCGCATGACGATCTCGGTCTTGCTCATCTCCAGCGAGAACATGGCGGCGGTCAGACCGTGTCCGATGGCCGCGGAGCGCAGGAAGTCCATCGCCAGGGTCGAGTTGTGCGTCGGGACCATCGCTTCACCCGCGAGATACAGGTGGTCGGCGTTGTCGACCTGGACGCAGCGCACCGGGACCGGGTCGACGGGGCGAACGGCGACGACGCGTCGGACACCGGCCCGGCGACGCAGCTCCTTGTGCCGAATCGCCTTGTGGTGCACGGTGAACACGTCTTCGTCGGCGTCGACGCGCAACCAGCCCGTGGCCGACCGCTTGTAGTTGAAACCGAGCCCGGCCACGAGGTCGGCGACGACCGCCGTCATGTGCCGCGTCGCGGCGGGCACGGTGATCCAGCCGTCGTCGTCCACCGAGGCACGGGCATCCAGCAACCCCGCGAGCAGGGCACGACGCTGCGCGATCGAACCACGGAGATACTCGTACGGAATCCGGCCACCGAGGTCCGCCATCAGCGTCATGACGTCGACCGGGCCCTCCGCGTCGATGCGCATGCTGATCTCGGGATCGTCGAAGGCCATCCCGGCCAGCGCCGCCACCGTGTACGGGCCGTACGCGAACCGCTTGCGCGGCAACTCGAGCGGCGCGGTGTTGCGCACGACCGCGCAGCCGACGTGCGCGCGCAGGCCGGCGGTCGTGATGACCCGCCGCTCGCCGTCGATCTCGGCCGCCCACTGGTGTTGCTCGTCGGCGACGATCGTCGCGCCGTCGTTGAATTCGATTTCGTAGCAGGGCCGTTCGGTCATCACCTCGGTGGCGGCGACGACCCGGGTGGGCCGGCCGTGGGCATCGAGCAGGAGATCGCCGACCCCGACCTTGCCCATCGTGGTCCAGCCGGTGGGCGTCGGCAGCGGGGTGTCGAGCGCGAGCGCCTTGCCGACACCAGGACGTGCGGCGACGATGATCATCTGACCGGGGTGGAGCCCGTTGGTGAGCTTGTCGAAATCGGCGAAGCCGGTCGGGACACCGAGCGAGATGCCGCCTCGCGACGCGATGGAGTCGATCTCGTCCATCGTCGGCTGCAAGAGATCCTCGAGCGGGACATAGTCCTCGGCGGTGCGCTTCTCGGTGACCTCGTACACCTCGGCCTGGGCGCGGTCGACCACCTCGGCGACATCCTGCCCGTCGGCGCCGGCGTAGCCGTACTGGACGATGCGTGTGCCGGCCTCCACGAGTCGACGCAGCAATGCCTTCTCGGCGACGATCTCGGCGTAGTAGCCGGCGTTCGCGGCGGTGGGCACCGTGGAGATCAGCGTGTGCAGGTACGGCGCACCACCGATGCGCTTGAGCTCGCCCGCCCGCTCGAGTTCCGCGGCGACCGTCACCGCGTCGGCGGGCTCGCCTTTCGAGTACAGGGTGAGGATCGCCTCGAAGACCGCCTGATGGGCCGGACGGTAGAAGTCGCCGGTGCGGATCTTCTCGACGACGTCGGCGACCGCGTCCTTGGACAGCAACATGCCACCGAGCACCGATTGCTCGGCGGCGAGGTCCTGCGGGGGCTGCCTACCGAAGTCCTCGGCGGGGATCTCGTCTTCCCGGCCTCGCCCTCCGGCGGCGGGGCCGCGCCCGCGGTCATCCACAACAGCCACGCGTGTCAAACCTCTCGCAACGTTCGATCCCACCCGACATCGAATGAGTACGACTCTGAGTCTGGTGTCGGCCCCGGTAGGCCACGTCGCGAGTCCCCGGTGTCGACGTCGTGTTCTGGTCAGTCTCTTCCTATCGGGTGGCACCGACAGCCAAGTGTCGTGTGCGCCGAGACGGGCGGAGACGCTGAGGCGTGACACTAGGACGTCTGCGACCGCTACTCAAACCGACCTGTTGACGGATCTGGGGAACACTTGTGGACGGTGTGTGAGTTGCGCGGGGACGAGTTGTGCAGCCTTTGTGGACAACCTGAGGAATCAGGGTGTGAACAACACAGTTTTAGCAGGTCAGCGCCCTCACTAATTTCCACAATCAAGTAATTGGAAATCCTTTGGACTTCTTCGGCGCGTCGTCTTGCGGGCGTGTTGCGGACACCTGTTCAACTCCCCGTGGCGAATATTCGGGTGAACATCCGGTGTGGTCTGCGTTACACCTGGCCAGACGGGCGGGCGACGCCGCTTCGCACGATTCTGCGGCGATCGCCGAACGACGCCCCTTCGGGTGTGATGCAATGTCGATCGTGTCGAGGTTGGGGTTGAGGTCCGTCGTCGTCCGTCGTGCGGTCACCGTGCTGGCGGCCGTGACCGCTGCCGCCGGGCTGGCGGTGGCCCCGCCGACGTCCGCCGCGCCAGGCCCCTCGATGCCCCTCGAGTTCGATCTGTCGCGTTATCAGCCGGTCGCCCCCACGACCTTCCGATCGCTGGCCTATGTCGACAACGGACGGTCTTTCTTCACCACCGGTAGGTGGGTGTGCGAGATCGGTCCCGGCTACCGTTACGTCGGCTGCGCGGGCCGTCCCGCGACCGCCCCGCCGAACGCGACCGGCGCGGTGATCTCCGATGATCAGCAGGGCCCGTGGTGGGCGCGTGCCGATCAGACCTACCGGTTCGGCCCGGAGAGCGGCTTCCGGCCACCGGTCCTCGGTGTCGGCAAACGGGTCACCATCGAAGGCGTCACGTGCACCGTGCCCCGTCGCGACACCGTCGCCTGCCGCACCGGCGACCGCGCTCTCATCTTCACGCCCGCCTGGCACAAGTTCTTCTTCCCGTCCTGGGACACCCTCGGTCCGGGCAACAACGCGGTCGACCACAGCGCCAACCCGGCACCGCAGTACCTTCCGCCGCGACTGCAGTACTGGAACCAGCTGCCGGCCAGTCCGCCTGCGCCGAAATAGGGGCTCAGCGGAGGCGCTCAACAGACACGACAAGGCCGGGTGGAGGATCTCCACCCGGCCTTGTGTATGTAGAACGCTGAGGTCAGCTCGCGGCGACGACGGCGAGCTGGACGGTCGCCGAGACCTGCGGGTGCAGGTTGACGACGACCGGGTAGCTACCGGTGGCCTTGATGTGCCCCTTGGGCAGCTCGACGCTGCGCTTGTCGAGGGTCGGACCGCCCGCGGTCTTGATGGCACCGGCGACGTCTGCCGCGGTGACCGAACCGAAGAGCTTGCCCGAGTCGTGGGTCTTCACGTCCAGCGAGACGTCGGCGAGGCCCTCGAGGGCCTGCTTCAGCTCGTTGGCGTGCTCGAGACCGCGGACCTCGCGGGCCTCCTGTGCCCGACGGATGCCTTCGACCTGCTTCTCGGCGCCGCGGGTGGCCTTGATGGCCAGGCCGCGGGGCAGCAGGTAGTTGCGGCCGTAGCCGTCCTTGACCACGACGATGTCGCCGGCTTCGCCGAGGTTCTCCACGGCGGCGGTGAGGATGAGCTTCATGTCAACTGATCCTTCCGCTTATCGGCTGGTCGAGGTGAAGGGCAGCAGGGCCACCTCACGCGAGTTCTTCACTGCCACAGCGACGTCGCGCTGATGCTGCACGCAGTTACCGGTCACGCGACGCGACCGGATCTTGCCCCGGTCGGACAGGAAACGACGCAGCAGCGCGGTGTCCTTGTAGTCGATGACGGCCTTCTTGTCCTTGCAGAAGCTGCACGCCTTGGTCTTGGTGACCTTCTCGACGCGAGGCTTCCGGCTCGGCTTTGCCTTTGCCATGTGTGTGTTGCTCCAGTCAATGCTGTCGGGGACGGTCGCTGCCGTTCCCGGGCTGTTCGGGGCGGATCATCGTGCCCCGACCGATATCAGAAAGGTGGTTCGTCGTCCCCGCCGCCGAACGATCCCCCGCTGTTGCTGGCAGGCGCGCTGCCCCAGGGATCGTCGGCAACCTGCTGGTTCGAACCGCCGCCGCGGCCACCGCCGCCGCCCGATCCGAATCCACCGCCGCCACCGCCACCGCCGCGCGAGGCCCGATTGACCTTGGCGGTGGCGTAGCGCAGCGAGGGGCCGATCTCGTCGACCTCGAGTTCCACGACCGTGCGTCGTTCACCCTCTTTGGTTTCGTAGGACCGCTGCTTGAGCCGTCCCTGCACGATCACCCGGGAGCCCTTGGTCAGGCTTTCGGTCACGTTCTCCGCGGCGTCGCGCCAGATGTTGCAGCGGAGGAACAGCGCTTCGCCGTCCTTCCACTCGTTGGTCTGGCGGTCGAAGGTGCGCGGGGTGGAAGCCACCGTGAAGTTGGCAACCGCTGCGCCGGACGGCGTGAACCGCAATTCCGGGTCGGCGGTCAGATTGCCGATGACGGTGATGACCGTGTCGCCTGCCATGTGTGTTTCCCCTCGGGTCGTTGGTGGGCACTCGCTGATCGACATGCACCGGATTCTGGGCTCAACCCTAGAACCCGGTACCGACGTCTTCACACGATCAAGAAACCCTGTGGATTACTTCCGCAGGACCTTGGTGCGCAGAACCGACTCGTTCAGCTTCAGCTGACGATCGAGCTCGGAGACCGTGGCGGGCTCGGCATTGAGATCGATGACGGCGTAGATGCCCTCGTTGTGCTTGAGGATCTCGTAGGCGAGTCGGCGCTTGCCCCAGATGTCGACGCCGTCCACCGAACCGCCGTCCTTACGGACAACGTTGAGGAAAGTATCGAGTGAGGGTGCGACGGTGCGCTCGTCCAGATTCGGATCGAGGATGACCATCAATTCGTAGTGACGCATAAGACCACATCACCTCCTATGGGCTAGGTCGGCCACGGACTGTCCGTGGCAGGAGGGTCGCCTGCGTCGGCAACCGGTCCAAGATACATGACCTGCCCGTTCGCAGAGAAATCCGTGGTCGCGGGCCGCCTCGGCGACACATCATGGGACCACCTACGCTGTTGCCCATGTCGGAGCGGCGGACAACCCCGGGCCGGTGGTCGGCGCGGCTCTCCGGCCGTGGTGAGACGGCCGTGATCGTCCTCGTCTCGGTGTTGGCGACAGCCGCGACGATGTTCTGGAGTTTCCAGGCGAAGCTGCGGTGCGGCGGCGCCCCGTTCGATGCACTCGGACGTAGCGACAACTGGCCGACCGGCGATCCGGACGCGGTGATCCCCTGCTACTCGGACCTGATGTATCTCTGGCTCGGTCGCGACATCAACACCCACGTCTTTCCCTACATCCACGGTGGGATCACATCGAACGGCACCCTGTTCGGTGGCGTCGTCGAATATCCGGTCCTCTCCGGCGTGCTCATGTTCGCCGGTGCGGTCGGCGCCGACACCGACACCGAGTTCTTCACCCAGTCCGCGCTCCTGTTGGCGCCGTTCGGTTTCGCGATCACCGTGCTGCTCGCATCGATGGTGCGCTGGTGGGCGTTGCTCTGGGCCGCAACACCTCCGCTGGTGCTGTACTCCTTCCACAACTGGGAACTCCCGGTCGTTGCCACCGCCGTCGGGGCCGTCGCCGTGATGGCATGGGGCGCGTCGGTCCACCCCGTAACCCGTGGACGACGACTGCCGCTTCGTACGAGCGCGGTGATCGCGGCGGTTCTGCTCGCGATCGGATTCTGCCTCAAGCTCTACCCGGGGATCTTCGTATTACCTTTGGCGGCATACGTTCTCACCCGCGGAGCCGGCGGAGCGCGCATGGTCGAACGACGACGAGACGCCCGCGGCGGTCTCGACTGGACGGGCGCCGGTTGGGTAGCGGGCGCTGCCGTCGTGACCGTGGTCGCGATCCAGTTGCCGTTCATGGTGCTCGGATTCGACGGGTGGAAGGCGGCGCTGTCGTTCCAGAGTCGACGACGCGCCGACGTCGACACCAATTCCATCTGGTACTGGGGGCTGCGCTATCTCACCGGGACCGGTGACACCTACCACTCGCTGGTCAGTGTGCTGTCGCCGCTGCTGATCCTCACGACGTTCGCGGTCGCGATGTACCTCGGGTGGCGCCGCTTCGACCGCGTCGGCATCTTCCCCTGGATCGGCGTGAGCGGCGCGATGCTCGCGGGTTTCATGCTGTTCCACAAGGTCCACTCCCCGCAATACACGCTCTGGATCCTGCCGTTCTTCGTTCTGATGAAGGTCCGGGGGTCGGTGATCCTGACGTATCTGCTCACCGACCTCGCCCTCGACCTGACGATTTTCCGGCTGTTCCCGATCCGCGATGCCGGCGAGCCGCTGCCGTGGTGGATCGTCACCGGCGTCGCCGGTTCGGTGTGGGTGCACGCCGCCCTGCTGGCCTACCTGATCGTGACCCTCCCGCGGACCCCGCTCCGGGAACCGTTGGCCTCCAGGGTGGCCGCACACGTGCACGATGCCACCGATCAGGGGTCCGCTGACGCACCCCGGCACCCGCCGCGAGACGCGATGGCGAGAGGCTCGTCATGAGTTCCTGGTTGGCGACCGGCCCCCTGGTGCACGGACGAGTCACGTTGCGACCGATCAGCATCGAGGACATCGGACCGTTGGCGCGCGTGGTCGACGACCCGACCCGATTCCGGTGGGTCCCCGGAGTGCCGACGGACGAGGACAGCGCCCGTCGGTTCGTCGACTCGGCGCTCCGGTCCCGGGTGGCGTTCGCCGTGGTCGACAACACCGACGGCAGTGTCGTCGGGTCGACGAGTTTCTACGACATCGACGAGGCCAACCGGGCCGCGTGCATCGGGTACACCTTCTACAGCGAACGCGTCCAGGGAACCGCGGTGAACCCCACCGCCAAGTTCCTGCTGATGCGCCATGCGTTCGAGGAGCGCGGCGCCGTCCGCCTCACCTGGCACACCCACGAGAACAACACTCAGTCCCGCGCCGCGATCACCAAACTGGGTGCCAACTTCGAGGGTCTGCTGCGCAAGCACCGCCGATTCGGCGACGGCTGGCGCACGACCGCCTTGTACGCGATGACCGACGACGAGTGGCCGTCGGCGAGAGATCGCCTGTTACAACGAATCTCTGTCTGAGACCTAGGGATTCGCGGTGTGCTCGGGATGGCCCTGGGTGCGCCGGTCTTCTTTCATCCGCGCCTCGTGCACGTGTCGCTGGCCGTCGGTCAGGTCGGCTCGAACCCGGTTGACGTACTCACGCAACGGGCCCCAGTAGGTGTCGTCGAATTCCTCGACGACCTGGAATGTCCAGCGCCCCTCGAGAACGTTGCGACCCACCAACTCGGTGGACAACTCGTCGGCAAACTCCCCGTGTCCGGCCTTTCGTAATTCGTCCACTGCTTCGCCGAGCAGCAGATCGCCGCGTCCGATGAGTTGGTGGAACGAATAGAGGTGGCCGCGGGCGCGCTCGATGTACTCGAGCGCCTCCCCCACCTTGCCGACCGCTTCCGCGGTGTCGTCCGAGATGTGTGGTGCGGTATCCGACATGATCCGTCATTACCCACCGGAGCGGTCACCCAACCGTCAGTACTCCCCGTGGTAGGAGTGCCGGTAGCGATCGCCCTCGAGCGACGCCCTGATCTCACCGACCTCGCCTCCTAGTGCGGTGTTGATCTTGTGCCCCAGCCGCTCGAACTCCTCGTGTGCGGCAGCCGATCTGGAGGTGAGCGCGGCGAGCGTGGACAGCCAGCGGTGTACGGCGCGCAGGTCGTCCGTCGTCAACGGTCCCCTCACCCAGTTCTCGCGTTCCCACGTCTGTCGTTCCCATGCCTGCCACGGATGATCCCAGCCGCTCGGCGGCGAGATGGCGAAGAGGCCCCGCACGATGACGTCGTTGCGGTCGATGCCCGCATCCGCACGCCACCCGTCGACGACCTTCGAGTAGGCGACGTAGTCGGCCGCGGTCCACGTCGACTCGCGAAGGTCCCGCCAGCCGGCACGGCGCAGCGACCTGGCCACTTTGCTCTCGAGGACCGGACTCGGATGTTTCGGCTCCCCGGCGCCCGCGAAGTAGAGAAACCAGGTGAAACCGGCCGGACCCAGACGCTCGATCATGTTGCCGCCCTTGTCGGGCCGAAGCATTGCATACGCCGCGCCGGGCTCCTCGCGGCCCGTCTCGGCCGCGTCTCTCAGCAGCCCGCCGAGGTACTTCCGGTCGGCGGACACCGCGGCGATCCGCTTCTTGCCGTCGGAGGTGCGGCGGCCGAGACAGAACGCGACGACGTTCCACAGCAACGCAATCGCGTCGTCGGGCGAGTCGGTGGCCCGAGACCCCAGCGCGAACAGGTCTGCTCTGCTGATCTTGTTGCCGAGCAACGAATCCGGGAGTCCGTGTTCGGCGAGCGCGTCCGTCCACCACTGCCGGTCGACGGCGACGGTGTCGGAGTGCAGTTCGGCGGCCCGGTCGCCCGCCGAGAGCCAGTCGGTGAGATCGTCGGGGAGAGCGAGTGTGGTGTGCTTCATGGTCGTTTGGACGCAGCGGGGCCCGGTTCGGTTCCGTCGCGTTCGGTGACCGTCATCCGCCCACCGGGGCCGGTTCCCGAGGACCATCCGCGGTGCCGAGCGTCCTCGCCCGGCGGCCGATCCGGTCGGGAGCACCGTCGAGGACACCACCGGCCGGGTCGTCGTACCATCGGCCGTCGTTCCCGCGGCGGACGAGGTCGTCGCGCGGATGCCAGATCTGCCAGAGGACGACGGCACAGAGGACCAGCACCATCAGTCCGCGGAGCACGACGGCTGCGGTGAACCACTGGTCGGGAAGCCAGCGACGTTCGGCCTCGAGGAACAGACTCATCCGCGGCACCCAGATCAGGGCGTCGAGCGTCATCCAGGCCAGCAGCAGTCGAGTATGTGGAATGGCAAGCACGGCAAGCGGAACCAGCCACAGCGAGTACTGGGGACTCCACACCTTGTTCACCAGCAGGAAGCCCGCCACCGCGAGAAAGGTCAGTTGGGCCACGCGGGGTCGGTGCGGCGCGAGGATTCCGATCGCGGCCACCGCCGCGATCACGGCGACCGTCAGACCCACCGACAACGCGTTCAGATAACCGATGTTCCATGTGAAACCAGCCGAGTCGGCCACGATCCGGTAGATGGTGTCGGGGTCCGCCGACCGATCGCCGTTGAATCGGAAGAACTCCCACCACCCCGTCGGGTACGGGATCAGGATCGGCAGGTTGACCGCCAGCCAGGCGCCGATCGCCGTCGCAGCCGTGATCCCGAACTCGCGGACTCTCCCGCTGCGCAGACAGAGCGCACCCAGCACCACCAACAGGAGTGCGGGATACAGCTTCGCGGCCGCGCCGAGCCCGATGAACAGGCCGGCCACCCAGAACTTCTCCCGCGACCAGGCCAGCAGGGCCACCGCGACGGCCGCGGTGGCGATGGCGTCGAAGTTGGTGAACGCGTGGACGACGACGAGGGGGGACAGCGCCACCAGCCATACCGTCCACATGCGGGTTCGCGCGGTGAGGGCCGTCGCCCAGACGGTCACGAGCCAGAACGCCGCCAACGCCAGGGCGGCGATGGTGAAGAACAGCACGACGTCGAGCGCGCCGGGGACACCCCAGTTGGCCTCGGCCCAGACCCAGCCCTGCGTCAGCTGCGCCGCGCCGTACATGAACATCCCGGTGACGACCGGATACTCCATGTACCGCTTGATGGTCTCGCCTTCGGAGCCCTCCTGGAACCAGAAGTCGCGGTAGGGCAGCGCTCCCCGGTTGAGGCGTTCCGCCCCGAACAGGCTGATCACGTCGGAGTAGCAGAGGTTGGTGAACTGACGCTGATCGTCCCAGTCGAGCCGCATCTCGGCGCTCGCGCCGGCGGCCCCGGAGTCGGCCGGCGCCTGTTGCAGGCACCCGGCCTTGCCGAACCAGCCGAGCGCGAGTCCGCACAACGCGAGCGCGAAGAGCACCCGCAGCGGAGTCAGATGCCGGCCGCGCCCGATGACGGCGTGCGCCCCGACCGGCCCGCCGACGAGCGAACTCGCCTCTCGCACCAGACCGTCCGTGCGCGTCGGCAAGATGCGTGCATCGTCGACACGCTGATCGCTCGCCAGTGGTGCAGGGCTGTCCCAGACGGGTTCAGAGCCGCTCGCCGCGGAGTCGGCCGGGTCCGGGTCAGCCGATGGGCGGTTCAGGGACTCCTCCGCCACCGTCTCCACCGCCGCCGGGTATGCCGCCGAGGTCGCCACCGTCGCCACCGCCGGCGTCGCCACCCCCGTCGCCACCACCGGGGCTGTTCCCGCCGCCGGCGCCACCACCGCCGCCGTTGCGCGGAGCGCCCGGGATCGGGATCGTCACGCCTGGTGCGAGGGTGAGGTTGCCGTCACCGCCCTGGTCGGGGATGTCGAAGTTCGGTATGGAAGGCCCACGCCGGGGCTGCGACGGCGCGTACGTGGTGGCCGGTGCCTCATACGGCACGCCCGCCACGCCGCCGACCGATTCCGGCTCGGGGAACTGCTTGATCTCCTTGCCCTCGAGCGCAGCATCCATCGCCGACTTCCAGATCGACGACGGCAGGCCGCTGCCGTAGATCGACGCGCCGTTGTAGTTCGTCAGGGCTGTGCCGTCGCTGGTGCCTACCCAGACCGCGGTCGACAGCTGCGGGGTGTACCCGACCATCCACGCGTCCTTGTTCTGCCCGGTGTCGCCGAGCTGGACGGTGCCGGTCTTGGCCGCCGACGGCCGCGAACCAAGAGACGAGTCGTAGAGCGAGTTGCCGTTGGAGTATGCCGCCACCGGTTCGAGCGCCGCGCTGACGTTGTCGGCGACCTTCGCGGGGAAGACGCGCTTGCCCTCGGTCTTGCGCTCGTAGAGGACCTGCCCCTCGGCGTCGACGACCTTCTGGACGAAGTGCGGCTCGTGGTAGACACCCGATGCTGCGAGCGTGGCGTATGCCGAGGCCATGTCGATGACCCGGGACTGATACTGGCCCAGGACCACACCGCCCTCGGGCTCGCCGTTGGCCTCCTGCAGGGTGTGCTCGATGTTGCCGAAGGACTCGGCCACACCCGCGCGGTGCGCGGCGTCGGCGACCGCCCGGGCACCACCGTCGAGGTCCATCATCAGGCGGTAGTACACCGTGTTGAGGGACATCTTCATCGCCGTCGCGAGGTTGCAGGTACCGCAGCTCTCACCGTCGGAGTTCTCGACGGTGAGTCCGCCGCTGGCCTGGAACGGCGCGGAGCTGTAGGTCTTCGACAACGGGATGTCCTGTTCGAGTGCCGCGACGAGCGCGAACACCTTGAACGACGACCCGGTCTGCAGGCCCGCCTGGGCGAGGTCCCAGCCGCCCGGGTTGTCGCCGCCGTAGTAGCCACGCACCCCGCCGGTCTGCGGGTCGATGGACACCACCGACGCGAGCAGGTCGTCGGGTTCGCCGTTCAGCTCGCCTTCGGGGCACTTGTAGATCCGGTTCTTGCGGCAGGCCGCCTGGACGACGCCGTTCTGGACCTGCGGATCGATCGTGGTGCTGATCTTGAGACCGCCGGTCCGCAGTTGCTTGTCGGTGATGCCGATGCGGTTGAGCTCGGCGAGGACCTGTCGCTTGATGAGACCGTTGGGTCCGGGGGTCTCGTCGGAGTCGCTGACACGCGCCTTGACGGTCTTGGGGAAGACCGCGTTGTCGGCCTGCGCGCGGGTGATGGCACCGGTCTCGACCATGCCGTCGAGGACGTAACGCCAGCGCGCCTCGGTGACCTCGCGGTTGGTGTCCGGGTCGTAGTAGGACGGCGCGCGGATGACCGCCGACAACAGCGCGGCCTCTTCGAAGGTGAGCGGGTTGCGCTCGGCGCGACGCTTGTCGGTGATCGACTTGTTGAAGAACTTCTGCGCGGCCACCGCGACGCCGTAGGCGCCCCGGCCGAAGTAGATCGTGTTGAGGTAGGCCTCGAGGATCTTCTCCTTCGACCAGCCGTGCCGGTCGTTCATCTTCGCGGCGATCGCGAGCTCTTTGAACTTCCGGGAGTAGCTGACCTCGTCACCGACGATCGCGTTCTTGACGTACTGCTGCGTGATGGTCGAGCCACCGCCGGCGGTCTGGTTGCCGGTGATCTGACCGATGGCAGCGCGGGACAGGCCGCGGGGCGAGAAGCCGTTGTTGGTCCAGAACTCCCGGTCCTCGGCGGCGACGATCGCCTGCTTCATCGTCTCGGGGATCTCGTCGAACGGGACGACCGTGCGGTTGCCGTCGGGCGAGGTGACGTCTGCGAGGGTCCGCCCGGACGTGTCGACGATGGTGGCCTTCTGGCTCACCTCCGGTTCGGGGATCTCGGCGGTGAAGTAGATGGCCGCGAACGCGATGATGAGCACCAGCACGATCGCCGGCACGATGGCGCCCACGATCCCCAGCGCCCACGCGAACCGTCGGTGTCGTGTCGCTGTCTGACTCCTGTTCTGACCGCCGCCGCCCGGACCGGGTCGGACTCCGGTGCGTCGCGGCGTGGGCGAAGAACCACTTGCCTCGCTCATCGTCCACCTTCCTACCGGGTCGCACGGACATTCGTCATCCGGCGAGCACGGTCAACTTCTCTGGCCTCGTGCCGCTCCACTGTGACAGCAGGCCACCGCCCCGGGCAAAAAACCGCAGGCCGGCGCGCTACTTGGCCACGCGTCGGGAGCGACGCGTGGTCTGCGGCGGCAGCCCGGCAACGTACGACTGGACCAGATGGTTCCAACTGCAGGTCCGGCACACCTCGACCACGTGCACCGAGAACTCCTCGGCGGTCGTCGCGAGCCGGGCGATCTCCTCGTTGCTGCGCGCCGACCCGCTCACCTGACCGAGCCGGTCGCCGAACACCCAGGACACCAGCGTGACCTGCTCTTTTCGGCAGATCGGGCACATCGTGGTGCTGGGTCGACCATGGAATTTCGCGGCGCGCAGGAGGTAGGGGCTCGCATCGCAGACCTCGGCAACGGCGGTCCGGCCCGCGTGGACCGAGGACAGCCGAGCGCGCCGCTGCAGGGCGTAGTCGACGATCTGGCGTTGCACGGTTCTCAGGGTACGTGGTCTCCGCCGGGGCGTCGGGCCGACGGGGTCCGGCACGCGGGTCCGACGGACCCACACCCGGGATGGTCGATCGCCGCGTGGTGGCGTCGTCGCGTGTCCGTCCTCCCGCCGACCGACCGCTCGTGGACACAGTTATATCGGTGCGATACATTGGCAAACACATCGGAACGAGGTGTCGGCTCGTCAGAGCGTGCCGGCACATCGATCCGAGGAAGTAGTGACAGTCATCGGCAGGACCGCGAAGGGGGGTGGCGAAGTGCTCGAGTTGGCCATTCTCGGACTGCTTCTCGAATCCCCCATGCACGGCTATGAGCTGCGTAAGCGGCTCACCGGCCTGCTCGGCGCCTTCCGTGCGTTCTCGTACGGATCGCTCTACCCGACGCTGCGTCGCATGCAGGCCGACGGCCTCATCGACGAACCGGAGACGCCCCTGGGCGTGAAGGTGCGGCGTGGCCGGCGCGTCTACCAGCTCACCGACGCGGGCCGGGAACGGTTCGCGGAGTTGGTCGCCGACACCGGACCCCAGAACTACACCGACGACGGTTTCGGTGTGCATCTGGCGTTCTTCAGCCGGACCCCCGCGGTCGCGCGCATGCGCATCCTCGAGGGTCGCCGGCGGCAGGTCGAGGAGCGTCGAGAAGGGTTGCGGGAGATCGTCGGGCGGTCCAACCGGGCCGTCGACCGGTACACCCGTCAGCTGCATCAGCTCAGCCTCGAATCGAGCGACCGCGAGGTCCGCTGGCTCAACGAGCTGATCGCGGCCGAGAGCTCCCAGCAGGACGGGTCGCCGGACCCGTTCGACGACGATCTCGCCGACGGCGAACGGTCACCGTTCGATCCGGGGCGGCCCGCGGCCTCCACCGGACGAGCCGATGACGAACATCAAGACCCGGACTCGACGCCGAGCCGGGACGAACAGCTCGACGAACCCGAGCAACGGAAAACACCGGTTGCGCAGCGAACGACTGCGATGCCGCGAGAAGAAGGAGAACCCGACCATGGGTGAGCCCAATAAGGTGCGCGTTGCCATTGTGGGCGTAGGAAACTGCGCTTCATCCCTGGTGCAGGGCGTGCAGTACTACAAGGACGCCGACGAGAGCTCCACCGTTCCCGGCCTCATGCACGTGAAGTTCGGCCAGTACCACGTCCGCGACGTCGAGTTCGTCGCCGCGTTCGACGTCGACGCCAAGAAGGTCGGCTTCGACCTGTCCGACGCGATCTTCGCGAGCGAGAACAACACCATCAAGATCGCCGACGTGCCGCCGACCGGCGTCACCGTCCAGCGCGGCCACACCCTCGACGGCCTCGGCAAGTACTACCTCGAGACCATCACCGAGGCCGACGGCTCCGGTGTCGACATCGTCCAGGCCCTCAAGGACAACGAGGTCGACGTCCTCGTCAGCTACCTCCCCGTCGGCTCGGAGCAGGCCGACAAGTTCTACGCCCAGTGCTGCATCGACGCGGGCGTCGCGTTCGTCAACGCCCTGCCGGTGTTCATCGCCTCGGACCCCGAGTGGGCCCAGAAGTTCGCCGACGCCGGTGTCCCGATCGTCGGCGACGACATCAAGAGCCAGGTCGGCGCCACCATCACCCACCGTGTGATGGCGAAGCTGTTCGAGGATCGCGGCGTCACCCTCGACCGCACCTACCAGCTCAACGTCGGCGGCAACATGGACTTCAAGAACATGCTCGAGCGTGAGCGTCTGGAGTCGAAGAAGGTCTCCAAGACCCAGGCCGTCACCTCCAACCTGAACGGTCCGCTGGCCGGCAAGATCGCCGACAAGAACGTCCACATCGGCCCGTCGGACCACGTCGAGTGGCTCGACGACCGCAAGTGGGCCTACGTCCGTCTCGAGGGTCGCGCCTTCGGCGACGTGCCGCTGAACCTGGAGTACAAGCTCGAGGTCTGGGACTCCCCCAACTCGGCCGGCATCATCATCGACGCCGTGCGCGCCGCCAAGATCGCCAAGGACCGCGGTATCGGCGGACCGGTCATCCCGGCCTCGGCCTACCTGATGAAGTCCCCGCCGAAGCAGCTCGCCGACGACGTCGCGCGTCAGCAGCTCGAGGAGTTCATCATCGAGGCCTGAGCCTCGA